>JAJRTA010000229.1 GCA_024278515.1 Candidatus Zixiibacteriota bacterium | reverse complement strand
CCCAGCTGTATGACAAGTTTATCAAGGGTCGAATCTAATGTACTTAATCGACGGTTCACGTCAAGTCCCAGCCCGTCCTCGGCATAGTGCGACATTCCAGCGAATGTACTTAATCGACGGTTCACGTCAAGTCCCAGCTTGGCAAATGGTCATTCAGCGCATTAAAAAAATGTACTTAATCGACGGTTCACGTCAAGTCCCAGCGGTAGTATTGACACAGGAACAGCGTGCGGATGAAAACCAAAACATGTTCGTTGTGTTGGGTTTTGAACAAAATAAAAGTCTGTTTAAGGCCAAATGCCCCCCCCAGACTCGTATCGCCCGTTGTTGTTGGTCCATAAGTATGCCTGCTATTTGAACTTCCAGCTTCCGAGAATATCCCGTCATCTCCCGACATAGCATATATGCCATAGTGTAAACCATCCGCCCGAAATAAATTGTAAAGGATGAGAGTGGAGTATACCCTTATGGTGGTGGGGGGAGGATTCGAACCTCCGAAGGCGTCGCCGACAGATTTACAGTCTGTTCCCTTTGGCCACTCGGGAACCCCACCACATGGGGCATAAGTAAAGTTATCGGCCTCTCAGCCGATTTTACAAGGCCCTAATAAACAGCCCGAATTTGAAAAAGCAACCCCAAAAATGCAGGCCGGCTCACATCACTGAATGACCGGCCAGCCTTGTTGCTCATGAGAAACCAAGCAGAAAGCTGTACAGCTACCCGACCATTTCCGCCGGGGCGGATTCTCTTTGCGGTTCCGGAGTCGTAACCGGGGGCGTTTCCTCCGGTCTGATCAGTTCCAGACAGCGAACGGCGGTCGGATCGAAATCGTACGGTGCAATCTTCTCCCAGTGACGCAGTGACTCGATAAAACTGTACCTGAACTCAAACCCGGCATCAATCAATCGTTGCGGGACGATATGAGTCGGTGTGGCCGCTTTTTTCACTCGAACCGGATGAATCGGATTCCTGAACCCGGCCACCGCCTGAACGAGTTTCGACGCAGGCAACAGAAACCAGAGCGGAATCGGCAATACTAAAGCCCGGCATTTCAGATGTTTTTTTATCTCGGCGACCAGTTCGTTCAGCGGCTGGGTGGGTGACTCGGCGTAGTTGTAGATTACTCTTTCTTCATCGGAGTCCATCCAATGATCGATGGAGTCTATGAAACCAAAAATATAGCCGTATGATTTGTAAATTGACGGTGAACCGGGGAAGGCGAAGTAACCCTTCCTTATCGCATTGATCATACGCATGATATTGCCCGGATCATCCGGACCGTAAAGCACCCCGGGACGACTGATAATAAGCCGACGACCGGCGCCTGCCCGCTGCCAGCGCTGGTGGATGACCTCAGCCGGGTATTTGGAGCCGCCGTACGGTGTAATCGGACGAATCGGACTGTTTTCATCGGTCGGACCGAGAGTTGGTCCGTAAACAGAAATGGAGCTGGTAAAATAGATGTTGTCGCATCCGACAACGTCGGCGTAGTCACATACATTGGCCGCACCGGGGAGGTTGGTCTCGTAGTACTCATAAGGTTCATGCCCGGGTTCACGGTGAACAGCAGCGAGGTTGAATATCCAGTCCGGCGAGAAAGGCGCCAGGGCTATCTCGATCGGTTTGCGCACATCGGTGATCGACGTGGTGACACCGGGACTTCCCTCAAGCGGTGAACGTCGAATGTCCGCAATATGTACATGGCTGAACCTGCGGGATTTCAGCAGGTGTCTTGTCAGGTGAGTACCCACATACCCGGCCCCTCCGAAAATCACACATCGTTTCATTGCTTTCCTCTATATCTCCAGTACTGCTTATTCGAGCTCAGCCAGCCTCGTAACCGGCCGGGCAGTCGAGCATAGTTGTTGCCAAGTTTGTAGCCGATCAGCTTCAGTCCGGTTCGTACCACGGCTGACGGAATCAGCATCGGACGGTTTCTTAACAGATGTTTTATTTCTGATCGGACAAATCGGGCCCCTTCGCCACCGGCTTCTCCGAAAGATTCACGTATCCAGCTTTGATCGGCATGAAACACACCGATATCGAAATACCGTCTGAATTCCTGCATCAGACTGTAACCATGCGAATGATAAACGGTAGCGGCCGAACAGTAGGCAATCTTCCAGCCGGTCTGAATCAGTCTGGAAGCGGCCCAGGCGTCCTCATTCTGAATCAGGTGATCCGGAAACCCGCCTATATCCAGCAGGGCTGCTCGCCGCCAGACGGCAAAAGAGTTCGACATAAAGCTCGTCTTGATACCGAATCGTGAGATATCATCACGGTCACGAACATGGGAAAACTCAGGATAATTAAAAAGCCGGGCGTGCGCTTCGATCGGCGAACTTTCTTTACGCGGCAACTGGCGGCCGTAGGCTGCCCCCACTCGTTCGTCATCCATAGCCTTCAACAGCAGTTCCAGCGAATCGGAGGATGCAAACTTAGCGTCCTGAGTCATGAACAGTATCAGCTCGTACGAATCAAGCCGATCCACCGCCATCTGACGAGTGCCCCCGTGATTAAAATCGGCCCGGTCGATACCTATAATCTCGAATCCGGCTTCTTTGGCGTATTCAACAGTGCGATCATCGGATGCCGAATCGATCAGGAGTAATTTGCCCGGCAGGACGGTCTGCCTTTTCAATGCATCCAGCCACTCCAAAAAGTTATCGCCGGCATTCAGCGTCGGCAGCGCAAGGGCGCATGAACCTGCGATCTTACGCCCTTTCGACTTGTCTCTGTTCGTAACCGGAAGCGATCGTGAATATGAGGAAGTTATCACCTGTACCCTGTCCCCGGACGACTCCTGATTCAAACTTGTTTTGATATCGTTCCGTCCGCCCGCCCATTTCCGTATGTGTGACTTGTTCTCTACCTTATTCATAATGGATCGGCTGGTCGGCGCTTTTTCTTGAGTTGCGAACCGACTCCATCATTTTTTTAGTTGCAGTCTTCGAGTTGAACCAAGCCGTGATCCGTTCGGTTCGAGTGGTTGTGTTTCATCGGTACCGTCAGAATCGCTTGAAACAATCTGCCTGAGTATATCCCGGACAAACAACCAGGTAATCGCAGCCAAAAACGCTATGCACCCGGCAAGAAGTACGTTGAACGTGCGTTGAGGACCGGACTTGAAAGTGGGAAAAGACGGTTCATCGAGTATGCGGACGATCGGGATGTCCTTTTGTACTTCGAGGCGAGCCAGTTCCAGTTGCTGGGTCAATAGCAGGTAGGTTTTGGCGCGCACTTCCACCTCGCGCCTGAGACGGGCCAGCTCAGTCTGGAGACGCGGGTCGCTGGAACTGTTCCAGTTGCGGTTGACCTGCATAAAACCCTGCAGGCTGTCTTCGCTCGCGGTCAGTTCCTGTCGGCATTTGGCTTTTTGGGCAACCAGATACTCTTCATTCTCACGGGCCTGCGACCGGCGTTTGAACCTGAGATACGATTCAAGCTGGGCCAGGTACTCGCTGAGAATCGCGCGCGACAGTTCGGGACTGGTGGTCTCGACATTCATCCTGATAATCCCGAGCTTTTTATCTTCGCTGATCGACGTGATCCCGGACAGAGCGGCGCGTAATTCGTTGGGATCGTCGGTTTCAAAATACTGATCGAGCGTTATCGACTCAGACGGATTATCTGAAGATATCGGATAGTTCTTCTCAAGCACCCCGTTACGCACAAGATTGGAGCGTAGGATGCTTGGATACAATGACGATGAGTTTTCATCAGCAGCGGCCATCGATCCCACTCCAAACTGCCCGGCTATTTCCATCAGTCCGGAAAGTTGATCGCGATTACCGGACGGAAGTATCGATGCGTGAGAGCGGTAGCGGTTGGGAGTAAGAACCATCACAAGGGCGGTGATCGCCATCACCCCGAATACGACTGCGGCGAGGCTCAATCGGTTCTGCTTGACACGAGCCACAAACTCGATCGGGTTGATTTCTATCTCTTTGAGTGAGGTCGCAGATTCAGAATGCGGCTTCTGATTATTCTGACTTTCACCAGCGTACGGTTTGCGAGGCATTGCTGTCATCCCTGACGGCGTAAATGGTTTAATATCTCCTGCACAATGCTTAGCAGATGCAATGCCAAAAAACGCGGCGAAAAGCAGCAAAATGACCACTGTAACTTATTGATAAACAGACCATTACCCGGCGCGCGCAACAGACCGGCCGGGACCGCACAAACTTCGGAAAACGTTTCCCCTGTGGCCGGTTACTCATTTCCGGTATGACAGTGATAAAAAAAAGATTATGCTGAGTGTTTGTCGGCTCGTCCCTGCCTTACCCACCGTTTCAGCGCAAATATCGACACCGACACACCTGTCAGACCGGCTCCGAAAGAGATGATCAGCGCGTAAGCCACTCCCTCGATCTGCCAGCGTTCAAAACAATATCCGCTGATACTCACAAACAGAACCAATACGGCCAGCCAGATCATTCCGACCACTTTTGTCCTCTCATAAACCGCGAACAATGTGGTGACAAGAGCGCCGATGCTGACCATGATATTTGTAAGAACCAAAAGAAGCATCAATTGATATGAACTGGTATACTCAGCCGTCGAGATCAATATGATTATATCACGCCCGAAGAAAAACATGATCAGCGCCACCGGCGCAACCATAGCAAGATAGATCCCCAGAAAAGTAAGAAAGGTCTTACGAACCTCTCCCGTCCTGTCAGACAATCTGCTTTTTTTCAGATATTGAGCGTATACATTGTTCACGATTGCGGTTGGTATTGTAGCCGCCAAAGCAACTTTTTGAGCAATACTGTAGAGGGCGACACTTTCAAAACTGTCATACAGTTTCATCAGCAGAGGAACCAGCGAATTAATTATCAGATCCGAAAATGCGAACGGAATCAACGGCAGGCCGATTGCCAGATACTTCTTCACGACAGAGAATTGATATTGCGACAGACTGAGGTATTCACGCAACAGGACAAATCCAAAAACGGCAGCCGCAGCCTCTGCCATAATAAAACCATAAAGTGCGCCATACAAACCGCCGTCGTAATAATAGCAGACAACGACAATCGCGAAAAGTATCAGGGCGGATTCGGCAAAAAGGAACAGCACCTGTCGAGTTATCATCAGCAGAGATCGGCAGAGTCCGAAACAGAGGTCATTTACTGTACGGAACACCAGAGCAAGCAGAAGCAACGCCAGGATGTCACCTGTAAAGACCTGGTTATAGTGGAGATAAACAACAAAACCTGCAAACACTATAATCGTTACCACCATCCTGGTCACGGCTACGGAGAAGATATCTCTCTTCTGTTGAGTAATATCCTGACCGGGAAGCAGGACATTAGTCGCATACATAAGATTGAGCGATGAAAATGTCAGAACCAGGCCAAGCATACTTATAAAGAGAGACCAGTGACCATAAGCTTCAACCGACAACTGTTTCGACAACAGTGCGGCCAGCGTGAACCCGTAACCGAACCTGATGACAGGCAGCAGCGACGAAACAGACAGATGATTTAGTATAGTTCTTTGAACAGGCGGTCCCATTGTTCGTAAACTTTTTCAAGAAGTTTTTCAAAATCGGCATCAGAGTCGGCTCTGTCAGCCACAGCTTTGCCGCGTGGAATACTGTCGATATCAACCCGGTATCTGTTGCGCAAAGTATTTTCAAGCACATATCTCGGATAAAACAGATTGTGCCATTCACGCTGCATCGACATTCGCAGCGACAACAACCGGGCATCGACAAACGGCAGAACAGCATTGTGACCGTACTCGTTAATCGCCTCGATAACGAATCTATTTGATGTTCCCTGAAGGTACATCAGCTTCATATACATGATGATTGCATCCGGGTTGTCCTCGAGCTGATCTGCAATCCAGGCAACGATCTTTCTCAGGTATTCGTTATATTCGGCGTACGTATCTCCTCGATGCACTACCGGCAGATAACCGGTCGGGTCCAACAGCCCGGCATAGTAGTCCGGCAGTACATAAGGGACAGCGTGATCCTGCCCGATCTTGCCGCGAGCGCGGTACAGCAACTGAGCGATCGACGCCACCAGCCATCTGACCATTCGATGACTCACGACAAACTGCCTCGATGCAATCAGACGCTGAATAAGACCGCCTATAGTTTTGCTTGAAGCTCCCCAGCAGAAAATACTGTCGGATGACTGTCCGTTGATGATATTGCATGGCCCCAGCTCATTCCTGAGCCGCTTCAATGCCTCATAGAACGGGACAGCCAGCGTTTTATCAAACGGGTGACGCCGCACCGCTGTTTTCAGGTGTTGTAAACAATCTGCAATCGGCACTTCTATCGTTCGCACCGGGTCAGGCAACCAACGTTGACCTTGTTTGACCTTCTGTTCGTCATTGCGGTTATCTTTATCCTGCGGTTGGTATTTGACAAAAACAGAAGTGAATTCAATCTGTCTCTCTTGCAACAGACCGGCCAGATAAGTCGAGTCGACGCCGCCGGTATAGAACAGAATATTCGGTCGGTCCGGCACCAGGCCGTTGATAATATTCTCCGCAACAAGCTGAACAGTTTTTTCGGCATAGAGCTTACCGTCACATTGGTTCGCTCTCTCTGCACGATAATAGATACGACTGATTATGCGATCGCCGTTATTGACAAGAATAGTCGCCGGCATCAGTTTCCTGATCGGTTCATACAAAGTAGCTCCGCCGGTCGTATAGCGATGTCGTTCGAAGTAAAACTGTTCGTTCCTGTCGACAGTGAATTGCAGGCCGGCTTCTTTCGCTTTACGGTGCGCCGCCATGTACTCATCAAACAGAAACAGTTTCTCTTCGGACTCTACCAGATACACGCGATAGTTGCCGAACAGATCGTTGGCGACCATGTGCATTTCATGTGCATGATCAACAAACTCCGCCAGAAAGAACCCACCCAGATTCAGCAGAAGATCGACGAAGCCGGTTTCATTCAATGTGCTGTAATCGTACGATGAAAGAATATCTTTGTTGTAAATGGAGCCATAGAATTTGATTGTCCGGGTCTGTTCGTGACGTTCAAAAACAGGTGGTTGCGAAGGAAGTACGGTAAGTCTCTTAGCCACGAACGTGATCCCACAATTTCTCTTGCGCAAGACCGGCGCATCGTTCGATGTCGTTGCGCACGGAGTCGATCCGCACTATCGTTACTCCCTTTTTCTCGAGGAAATCAACGGCATCATTCAGGCTGCGCTGCATTCGCTTGAGCACAGGAATCTCGAACTCATGAGTTCTTTCATGAAATACTTTCAAGTCACCGGACAGGGCGACGACAATATCCGGCTTCGGTAAAACATAATAGAGCAGTTTATCACCCCATCGATGCGGCGTGGCCAGCTTGTCAAGCCAGGTGCGATCCATTACCACCAGGTCGTTGTACCTTCTGACAGATTGCATCGCCATAACAGAGCGCACAAAATACTCAGCCATGTAAACCATGCTCAGCATCAGGTTAAGAAGATTCGCCGCCAGACTCGATTTCCGAGAAAGATGGTCGGCGATGCCTTTTTGTCCTGCATATCTTTCCCGTTCGTCCTCCCGTGGTTTCAGAAGCCGTCGTAAACGCTGGACAAGAGTGGTTTTCAGTCCAAAGTATCGATAGCATGCGAATAGTCCCCCCTCGTTATGCTGTCGAATAATCTCCCGCGCCAGCGTGGTCTTGCCGCTGCCGTCGATACCCATCACAACCAAAAACGTTCCGGTTCGACGCCACAACTGCACAAAATCAAACCGCTGATACAGACGTCCTCCCATGAAACGTATAACACGAGACCAATCAGAGAGACTACGCAACGCCAATGTTAATCGTCGAACAGGGGACGACGCATTATTTTCCCGAATAAGGTCTTCAATGGTACGGAACTGTTTGTAGTGCGACGCGAGAATCCTTTTTCCTTCCGACTCCAAAGTGTCGATCCTCTCCCCCGCCAGCAGTTCACATATCCGTCGAGGGTAATCTGTTTTGTTTTTGAAGAACCATTCCACAACCAGAGTGTGATAATCAAGTACGCGATCGGCTACCCGGATACCATCGAGTTGTATCGTGCGATCGACAGCCTGACCGTAGTCGATCCATTTTACACCGTAAAAACCCAGATGTTTGTGCAGGTGTACGCGGGCGAATCCACAGCCGGGATGGAAACCGACAAACACGATCTGGTCAGGGGCAGGTCGACGGCTGAGCCGCAGCCAGCCATGCGAACCAAGATACCGACCGGCACGTTCATAATTTTCATCATCACAAAGCAGATCAAGGTCCGTCGGTTGTTTCTTCATATCGTAATGAAGCGGCAAATTGATCAGAATAAAATCCACTCCCGCATTATTCAGACAGCCGATCACATCCGTATAAATCCCGGCGGTACGTCCGAAACATGATCTCAGGACTCCGTCAAGCGAATCAATTTCAGTGGCTGTGCTCATATTGATGACCGGCTTGTCGAATCCTGTTGAGATTTTTCTCGATATGAATACGTGACTCATCCGGGTGCGACAGAATATATCTCGCCCTGTCGACAAATTGCTCAGTATCGCCGGGATCGCACAGGAAAGTGTCGTCGAAGTACTCCCGCAATCCTTCAAGACGTGACGACAAAAACGGAGTCCCGCAGCAGATCGATTCGTAAAGCGACAGAGGTACGGCGAAAGTGCCGCTGTGACACCGCATCGGGTGCATAAGCAGGTGAGCCTGACTGAGCGCTTCGAAAACCTCGACCTTTCCGACCAGAGCTACTCGATCCGGAAAGCGGTCGACCAGACGATTGACATCGTCAGAAATATCATCATCATAGGTCAGCCCGTTGCTGGCCAGGGTAAGACGGAGGTTCGGTATCTCATCGGCCAGCCTTTCGAAAACAGTCAGGACGATATCAACCCCTTTGAATCGGCTCAGATGTCCCAGGTAAATGATAGTGGGCACAAGATCCACAGGCGGCAGCGACGACGGAGGATCTTCCAGCATTGGGCGAATTATACTGATTCTGTCCTCGTACTTCTTTGACACACCATACAGAAGTTCTTTCTGGTATTTTGTATATACTTCTACCTTATCGTATAACCGGGGTATCAGGCGGGCAAGCCGTTTTCGCCTGCAGCGGTTCTTACCGGTACTGAACACTCCGCCGTCGGTAATGGTGAGCGTTCGCGGGCGGGATCTTGTCAGCCAACCGATAGCAGCAGCTATCACGCCGGTGGTTCCAAAGTATTGGATAATATCAAAACCGCGGCACCAGTGTCGCAGGCTTATGAGCCTGTTTTGTTCAATGATGCGAATGCCAATGCCATCACATTCGAACTGCGTGTGCCGATCACGGGTAACAACAAGAATCTGCGCCGTATCGCCCCGGTCACGATACCTGCAGGCAGTAGCAAACAGTTGTTTGCGCGCTGCCTCGGCGAGCGGGAACTCAAAATCCTCCTGAGCGCTGACCAGCAGGACACGCTTCATGCCGAAATCTCCGAAGTCTGCCTCCGCCAGTAATCCTGAAAATACTTCCTCTCCCCCGCAATCACCGCCACTACATGATCGAGCTTCGTATCAGTCCAGACCTGACCGGGGGAACATTGATAGTCGGGCTCAAATGGTTTGATTCTTGACATAAACAGCATCGGGATACCGTGAAGAAAAAAGTATTCGTAAGCGAACAACCGGGCGTCCTCCAGTCCGCGCTCCTGTCGCTCAAGAATGGTTTGGGTATTATCAAAGGCGTCGAAATACTGATCGCGACTTGTAATATCATAAGTGAAGCCATGATCCGAATAGGCGGCCTTGGCGGCGATTATCAAAGGGACATGCCTGAAGATCAGCTCAAGTCCGATTGTGCCATTATAGACAAGACCTGCCTTGATATAATCAAACAACGCGTAACTGGACAACGGTTCTTCCGGTGGTATGATTACTATATTCGGATGCGACAGGATGTCATGGCCGAGATGAAACTTCAGTATTTCGACAATGCTTTTGCGAGCTTTCATAAAATTACGTTCGGCCGGATGAACCCGAATAATCAATTTCTTATCTTCCGACCGACAAAAGAAGCGTACAGTTTCAATAAGCCAGTCGACTGGTGAAGAAAACACACGGTTCGATTCTTCAAAGGTAGTCGCATTGTCCCACATGACATTGGGGAACAGCGCAAAAAGTTCAGAGCCTTCTTTGTACAACCGTTGCACATGCTTCAACAAACTGCTCTCAGATCGATCAACAACCGCCCCCAGTTTGGAGATGTCCACCGTAGAATGATTGAACCGTTTCTGCATCCATTCTTCGACCCGTTCGGACACTTCGGCCCGGGTAATCGAATTATCGATAACTTCATCTTTCAAAAATGAAATATAGCCGCCGTCTCCTTTGGCGGCCGCAATATCATCAACAGCAAAATCAAGACTGGTCGCACCGAACCCATTGACCCCCCATGTTATCATCCGTACGTTACATGACCGCATCATGTCCATGAACGACCCCCAACTGCTGTAGATGCCGTGTGAAGAAATCACTGTTTTCGGGTTGAGCTCGTTATAAACCGCTTCAGCGGCTCTGATACTCAGCATCGCATTCCGGACGAACATCCTTCTTGCCCTTCGGTAATCCGGTTCCGACTCAAGCAACGGCACATCCGGAGCCGACAGGAAAAACCGGACAAGCGAGGCCCGCACGAACGGTTCGATTTTGATTCCGTCGAATGATTCGCATTTATCGATTTCAGTATCGTGAAGTTTTCCAATATCCCGGCGATTCACGAACCGAGAGTACGGAAGCATCATGCCGCCGATAATCGGCAGATGCCTGAGCATCATTGTCGACCAGACGCGGCGAAGCCGGTAGTAGCTCTGAAACGGCATGAAATCAATCCGCGTGAGAGTTTCATGATGAAACAGCACATCGTCATCGTACAGGATGCGCACATCAAAACCGCGCGCTCTCAGTTTCAGCGCCAGTGTCATCTCCACCAACACTTGTGTGGGGACATAAGTACGCACACTGTTTATGACAATCAGCCCTCTTTCTTTACTCTCACCGGCATACGTTGTTCGATACTGCTCTTCCATCCGTGACAACAAAGCGACAACTCTTCTTATGTTTCGCACAAACCGAACTGACGAGTACAGCCAGCTCAGAGCCGGGAGCCTCATCTTAAGTTTTACTTTCAGATCGGCCAGAGACATTATCGCTCCGCTTTTTCAAGCCTGACAGGCAAACCACACCTCCGGCAGCCGAACATGATTCGACTACTCACTCAACATTTCAAGTTAGGTTCAGTCTGAAGTGATAGTCAACTAAAACGTCCCTCTACCGAAGGGGAAACCATGCGCCGCCGCCGGAGAGATCAGGACAATTCCGGTAAGTTGACCTTGTTTGCGGTTTTGAGAACGCCAAGGATAGCCTCGGCTACTTCAGAAGGAGTGATCTGTTTCATGCATTCAATGTGCCGGTAGGGACAGGAGTGCAGGTTGCAGGGCTGGCACGGCAGATTCGGGCGGTACAATACGGTCGAGCGTTTGGACGCCGGTGCATAGGCCACCGGGTCGGTTGATCCGAATAGCGCAAAGTGAGGTACGCCCAGAAAGGCCGCCACATGGGAAAAACCACTGTCCATGGTCAGGGCTGCCTGCGCCTGAGCCACCAGACGCACCATTTCCGCGATACTGCCGGTCCGGAAGTGAACATTGGGAGCCGCTGTTACAGCATACTTCAGAGGAGCAAGCTCATCAGGCAGACCGATAAAACATACATGAGTATCACCCGGAAGGAATGAAAGCATTTGATCATAGTATGCGTTCGGCCATGTCTTGGTGGGCCGTGAAGCTCCCGGATGAATCACCAGATCATACGAATCGTCTGAGGCAGGTTCCGGCTCAAACGACCGGAATATGTCGAGATCAGGTTCACGGTTGCTGTCGATGGAACCTGCTGCCCGGTGCAGATCCCATTCACGACTGACCAGGTTCCGGTTCTTGTCAATATCCAGCCTCCGGTTGTATAAGTGCGATAATTTCTCGTCAGCGGCGCCGATTATTTTCGGTCGACAAGAATTGAGAGCGGAAACCATGCGGAGCATAATCGGCAGTTTCCAACTGGACACTGATTTTTGTGCATGGGGCGACACAAAGATATGATCAATGTCCAACCGGCTGAGTTTGCGAAGCAGAGTCATGGACGCGGTCACCGATTGCGAAAATGTGGTAAACTCGACCATGCGTATATCATGGCTCGCGAATTTGACCAGCTCAGCCAGTTGACAGTTCACTTTCGAGGCCGCCACGGTCACCCGGTTTCCGTTGCCCAACAGTTCGTTTACCACCGGAATCGCGGAAAGGAAATCGCCGATTCCCAGGTAGAATCCCATCAGTATGGATCTGTCACGCCAGCTCATTCCGTACAACCTCGGAGCTGGTGGCATGAGGCGCGGGGACAACTTTTCGCCACACAATACGGATTCTCAATAGAACCGACACGAGAAAAGCAAGCAACAGATGCTCGGGCAATGTATACCCGACCCCGGTCGGGATCACGACAACATTGGCCAGAAACAACACCATGATAAAATCGGACGGATTGCGGTAATCTCTGAGACGGGTGATAAAAATCTTCAGTAACACGCCGCTCAGGGCCGCCCAGAAAAACAGGTAGAAGGCGGCAAAGTAACCGAAATCGGCAAAAGGAACCCCCAGGACACCGAATGATGCCGCCCCGGTTTTCTTCTCGAACCAAACCGGATAGTATTTTTTGACAAGCGCGAATGTTCCCCAGTCATCCGGCTTATCCGGATACAACACGCGAGGGACACGACTGAAAATGGCCTGCTCAAGAGTAAGCCGGCCGTATTGAAGATCAGGATCGTCCTCAATCAGCATCATGGCGTTGCGGTTGTAATCGGAATATGTCGCCACACCGGCCAGAAGTCCTATGTCACTTTCGCGCAGGGAATCCGAGAAAGCATAAAAAAGTGAACCGAGCCCCATGGCAAACAGCGTCGCGTAGGTAACTACGGCTGAGAGTTTCATTCTTACCCCCCGTACCAGGACCCTGAACATGAGCGCTATCAGAATCAGATGCACGACCTGACCTTTACTTCCATGCGCGAAACACCATCCGGCACAGATCAGAAAGAACAACAGTTTCTCCCCACGTACGGCGTTCTTCTTAAACAGGATCAAAATAAAAGCAAGATACACCAGAGCCGTCGAGGTGAAATACATGTGGCCATACCCGATACGGGTACGCATGTAAATGGCCCGGGGATTGAAAATAAACTCGCGGTACTCGATCAGGATGGGCAGATAAATCAGAACAGCCAGCCCGAACAACAGGTACGGCAGAAATTTGATTTCCGGATTGCTGTTAAACGGAAGGTTGAACTTCACTGCAGGAAAGCGGACATAGGCCAGAGCCAGAAAGAAGAAAGTCAGCCCGTAGGTGGCGTAACAAAAGAGATAGGTCGAGGTTTGTCCGCTGTAACCGAAATAATGAATATGCAGCAGTTCCAGCAGGTAATAACCGGGTATGAAAGTAAAGTAAACCGGTGTCAGAATGTGAAAGAAACTCTTGTCCTTCAGCGCGATCATAAGATACGCGCCCATGGCGAGCGCCAGCGATGAAATGATGATGAACTCGATCAATGTCGGGAGGTCTCCACTGTTGTTACATCTTCAGGGGTCAACACGCTCCAATCGACAGCGGTTCCTCTGGACAGATCACGAGCCGCCCGCTTTCCCAGAAGATTGTCAATATACTTGGGAGCCAATCCCAAACCAGGCCTGACAATTCTCAGGTTCTTGGTTGTGAATCGCTCACCGGCTTTGATATCTTCGGACACATAGATAGATCGCCGGAACTTCAGCATCTTCTTCTCGCTGTCGCCGGAAGGACCATAATTAACACTTCCAAGGGCCAGCCAGGCGTTTTCACACTCAGCCGCCAAAGATTTCATCTCATCAGGTTCCATCGAGAAAGCGGCATCCACACCACCGTCGGCACGAGCGAGAGTAAAATGCTTTTCGATCATTGTCGCTCCGAGCGCCACCGCCGCTACCGCCGCGCCGATCCCGAGAGTGTGATCCGATAATCCGACCTGTACATCGAACATCTCTCGCAAATGAGGGATGGTTCGCAGATTGCTTCGCTCCGGTGTCGCCGGATAAGTACTGGTGCACTTGAGCAGGACGAGTTCCCCGCACCCACTCTCCCGAAGCGTCTGAACCGCTTCACTTATTTCAGCAACCGTAGCCATACCGGTAGACATGATGACCGGTTTCCCGGTTGATGCAACCCGCTTCAAAAGAGGTAAATCAGTCACTTCAAACGATGCTATCTTGTAACATGGAACATCGAGCGACTCGAGGAAATCAACCGCACCGGCATCAAAAGGCGTACTGAACCCGATCAGGCCGTGCTTTCGGCATCGTTCCAGAATCGGCTCATGCCATTCCCAGGGCGTGTAGGCCTGCTGGTAGAGCTTGTGAAGGTTCCTGCCGTTCCACAAACTGCCGGGGTCGTTGATTCTGAAATCATCAGCGTCGACATCGAGGGTCATTGTATCGGCGGTGTAGGTCTGTATCTTCAAACCATGAACACCCGACGCGGCCGCGGCATCGACAATAGCCAGCGCCCGGTCGAGCGACTGGTTATGATTTCCGGACATCTCGGCCACTATGAACGGCAAGTGATCCGCACCGAGGATACGACCTTCTATTGTAATCTGTTTCATGCCGTGGTTTCCTCCGCTATTTTATCCGGATCACCAAACT
>JAJRTA010000228.1 GCA_024278515.1 Candidatus Zixiibacteriota bacterium | reverse complement strand
TAATGATTTGATCTTCGGCGATATCACGCTGAGGTATCACAGCAGACAGCACGAGGTATAGAACCAAAACGGCAATGAGAACTAATGCCAGCCGAGCAGACGCGAGGTTGATCCTCATAATCGACAATAACGCAGTTAGTAGCCTTTGTCAGAGTGGTTCTTACAGGTTGTCGACCAACATCTCTTATTAGTGAAGTCCATGTTGGCAATATAGCCGCTTACAAAGGCATCGGCATCCTGTCCGGTACCGCTTGATCCATTAACCTCATTGTAGACCCATTTCTTGTTCATACCATGAACAAAGATCCCGGCCGGCGGGTTACCCCCGGACCAGTTTGTGGTCGAAACACCAAGTCCTGCTACGCTTGAGTAATCCCACATGTGACAGGCAAAACAACCCTGAGACCTTTTGTGGGCGCCCTTTGTTCCGGGATGAGCACCGTAGCGACTGCCGTTGCCGGAGGTCCAGTACGAAGAGGACTTGTGGCAAACAAGGCACAACGGTGTGCCGACAGAATTATCGGAGACGACCGTAGCCACCAGCAGATGTTCCTGATTGGAACCATGAGGGCCTTCAGGATCGGCGGAATTGTCGGAGCGATGGCAGTCCGAACACCATGCAAGGCCGGATGATCCCCACGGTTCGTTCATGGTCGTAGTGTTGCAGAAAGGATTCTGGTTCGCGATAGTGATCCCGTGAGTTGACGGATAGTTCGGATTTATCTCCTCAGCCAGATTGCGCTTGCCGGTGGGAAGTGTTGTATAGTTGGAATGGCACTTCATGCAAATCATCCACTCTTCGACAGTGTTGTCCCTGACTGCCGTATAACCTGACGGCGCGGCGAAAACATTGCCGTTATCAGTCGGTGTCGGCGCCGCCGGCCATGAGCTCGGTTCGACTCCCCAGGTGCCTTTCAGGGCGTTTGAAGCGAGACTCGAACTGCCGTCATGGGTTCCCTGGAGTGCGGCATGAGGGTTGTGACAGTCCACGCATTCGGCATGACGGTTCCCGTCGGCGAATGAAGCGGCGGAGTCGGCCATGCTATGTCGTCCCTGGTACGTTGCCGTGGGGTGCGTATAGGTTCGTGATAAAGCGGTTTCCAAATCGAGCGCGTCAGGATTGGTGATACTCTTGACACCGAAATAATCGAGATTGGATCCGGAGTTGGGATTGGAAGTGGTTGAGTGACACTTGAAACAGAACTCTTCTTCAAGAGGATCCACCGGTGTGCTTATCCCTGCCGAGTCCAATAAGTTATCATAATCGGATCCGTGAAGACTGAAATTCGGCGACGACCCCTGGTATGCTTTCATCATTGTATCATTGTGACATTTTACGCAGTTGCCGTTGAAAGTAGAACCGTCAGCAGAGAACGTTGATGAGACAATGTAATTATGAGTCGAGGTGGCCGCATCATAATCTGCTTTAACAAGAAAGCGATGGGAGAAAGTCGAGGCCGCTTGTGGTACCGGCCGTCCGGCAATTTTGTGGGCGCTGTGACACCCGCCGCAGGTAGGGTCGCTGTCAGAATGACAGGACAGGCAAATGCCTCCACTCCCCGACGATGAATAATCCGAGTTGGACAAAACAGTACTGCTTCCCTGAACCGGGTCGATATCCCAGCTTACTCTCAGGTTTTTGGCCCGCTGGCCAATACCGGTGTTCAAATCCGGGCGAAATATGTCATGGTCGACATGGCAGGTGAGGCAGTTCTTGATGGCACTCATCCCACTCGCACCCGGCGAGTAGTCGGCGTCGATATTGGCCAGGATGTGGTGATAGCCTGCCGCGGTGCTGTCCATGCCTGTAAATATGTCGTTATGACAACTACAAGCTGACCCGCCGCCTGATTCGCCACCGGCAAAACCTCCATCATGCGAATGACACCCGGTGCAGTCTACGGCGTCGTTGTGATTCGGAGGCGGTTGCGAACCGTCGTTCCGATGGTGGGCGGTCGTGGTGTGACAGACCTCGCAAACCCCGGTAAAAACACCGTCAGTCGAGTCGGCCATCACACCGGAATTGGGGTCGCCGACTACCGGGTCCGGATCATTGTAGGGATCCCCAATACCAAGCGTCTTGAAAATAACCTGACGCGGGCCGGAATTGGGAGTCTGAATGGTGTCGCGAACCAGATAGATATTGCTTGTCCCGTGCGGGGTATGGCAAACCCGGCAACCCTGGCTCTCGTGTTCCGGCAAATTGTGACATGCGGAACCGGGACCGCCGCAGGTAGTGCTGTCGTTATCACGACGCAGAAGATGACCGTCGCCGAGGACAGCCGCCGAGGTGACAGTCAGTTCATTACTGTTGGAGGCATAATCGTCGATTGCCGTGGCGCCGTTGTTGTCGGTAACGGAGAAGTACAAATCATGGTCACCGGTCGGCTGAGCAACATCGGGATCCCACAGGACAGCCGCTTCGTAATTGCCGCTTCCCAGACTGACTATCCTGACTCCCTGTTCACCATGTTTAGCTGAACCGGCTACCGTGATTTCACCGGCGGACGGATCTCGCACTTTGAATGTAACAGTAAAGGCGCCGGCTCCCGGCTCGTCAACATCACTGAACGTCGATTTCAGCATGGTAAAACCGGTGCCGATTCTATTAACCGAAGTCGGCAACGAGAAGGTGTTTCCCGCAGTCAGGGTGGGGACGTTATTGGAGACGGCGTCATATACTTCCAGTTCGTCGAGGTTGTTGTGGAAGCCGTCGTAGGAGGTATCTACGCCGTCGGTGACGTGAAAGTAAAGATCATAATAGCCCAATGTCTGACCATCAGCCGGATCCCAGGTTATGAAGGCGGTATAAATGCCACCGCCGTCGTCGGTAATGGTCACACCGCTGGTACCGTGAACGGCGTTGTCGGCCAGAACGATCTCGGTGACATTGTTCGTGTCGCGCACCTTGAATGTCACAGCAAAAGCGCCGATCCCCGGCGAGTCACCGTCCGAAAAGGTCGCCGACAAAGTAGTCGTATTGGCCCCGATACGCTCAATCCCGGCAGGTGATGCATATACGGCATCACCCGGGACCACCGGCGGACTGTTCTCGCCGCCGTTGGAAATGAGAAGCTCGTTGCTGTTATTATCAAAGAAATCCGTATCGGAATCTATACCGTCATAAACGTCACAGTAAAGATCGTAGTAACCCAAAAGCGCGTTGTCGGGAGGATCCCAGGATATGCTGGCCGTGTACAAATTGCCACCGTCGTCGGTGATCGTCAGACCGCCAACACCATGCTGAAGACCGTCGGCTATCGTATAAACCGTCTCATTGAACGGAGAACGGGCTTTGAACCTTACATAGAACGCCGATATGCCGGGACCGTCGGCATCTCCGAACTGAGCCGAAAAAGTAGTGGCGCCGCCGCCGAATCGATCGACCGACACCGGCAGAACCGTCGTCCCTCCGGCCACCAGTACCGGCGGATTGTTCGATGGAACATCTACTATCTCAAGCTCGTCAAGATTGTTGACATAGTCGTCAACAGCGTTGTCGGTTCCGTCGGACACGGAAAAATACAGATCATATAAACCAAGTGTCTGTAAAGAATCGGGATCGTAGCTGTACTTCGCCACATAGTTGCCAAGACCGTTATCGGTTATGGTCAGCCCGCCGACACCGTGGGCGAGGTTGTCGACCAGGATCAGTTCGGTGGCGTTGTCAGGTTCGCGAATCTTGAACGTTACGGTAAAGGCGTTGATCCCGGGCTGGTCGTTATCGGTGAACACAGCTTGTATGGTTGTCGTGTGGCTGCCGTAACGGTTTACCGGGTTGATGCTCGCATTGGCCGCCCCGGATACGACACTCGGAGCAAGATTGACCGCGGCCGTGACAGCGCCCGCCTTAGTAATGTCGTTATCATCGGCCACTTCAGCCTGTGACGCTACCCCCGGCAGGGTAACCATGAGGGCGACTATTAGCTGTTTCAAAGTTGAATGTATGGATATTCTGCTCATTCTGACTAATTCACTATGGTCCGTCGGTGGTGCCTGAGTTGGAGTCTGTATAATGTACGCCGTGGCAGGTAGTGCAACTTACTACGTCACCGGCCAACAGTGCGAAATCGTTGGTCAGGTTGCCGTCAGACGGTTGAGGGTTACCATCGGTATCGAGCGGCGGATTATGGTACTCTGCCGCCGAAGGGAGAGCTATCCCCACCGGGTGCGACAACTCGCTTCCCGTGTAGGTTCGCACACTGGAATTGTCGCGACCGGCGTGGCAATCAAGACACAAAGCGTCAGCCGAATTATCAAGCCGCAAAAACGGCGGGTTGCTGTTGCTGTGCGGATCGTGGCAGGTGGCGCAGGTGATCCGGCTGTCGGCGGTCAGATGGTCCAGCAGGGTCTGTGATGTCGGCGTAGAAGCTCCCCGGGACGGGTTGTCAGCCGGAACATCCCACGCGTGCGAGGTTCCCGATACACCGGGATCAGCCTTGTCCGACGATGACAATGTCTTAGCCATGGGAGTCCATCCTCCGGGAGTGTGGCAGGACAGACACAATGTGGAGACCAGCGAGTCAGTCGCGTTGACCAGAATATCCCCCATCGAATTGTGACCGATATGACATTGACCGCAGTCAATGGAGTTGGCGGTGCCGTGAGGATCATCAACCGCCGGCGACGATGCCGCCAACATCAGGACGAAGGCCACAAAAATGATCAGGAAACGTTTATACATAAACACTAACCTATTTCAACAAAACCATCTTTTTCGTTTGCACAAAATCATCCGCCCTCAATCTATAGAAATACACCCCGGTAGCGACAGGCGAGCTGCTTTCATCGTTTCCGTTCCAGGCGACCGTGTGATTGCCGGCAGCAAGAACACCTTCGTATAATTTTATCACCCGGCGCCCAAGCAGGCTGAACACTTCCAGCGATACATTGCTTTGCCGCGGCAGTGAGAAGCTGATTCGGGTTTCCGGATTGAACGGATTCGGGTAATTCTGATCGAGTCGGAACTCCCGGGGGAGAGAACTCACACGGAACGACTGCAATTGCGACCATTCACCGGATGTATCCTTGCCGCGGGTTCGAGTGCGCCAGTTGTAAACAGCGTCGCCAGCCAAATCAATCTCAGGGCTCCAGCTTGCGATCAGTCTTTGATTATCCGGCGACCCTGATTCGACCAAACCGGCATTTACTCCGTAGATTTCCGCCAGCGGTTCAGACGGATCAGCTTCGGTGAACAACTGAAAATCAAAGCCGGTTACTTCGATACCGTTCTCAACCGGGTCGGCCCGGGCGATCATAGTTATACTGTCGGCTTCAAGCTCAGCCCCGTCGGGCGGAAACTCCGGCTGAGCCTCGGCAAGGCGATAGACCTCCGGACTCAGGACGACGTGGTAAATGCGTATCGAGGGAGTCATGGTCGAGGCGACGTACAGGATTCCGTTTTCATCGATAGTGATGCCGGTAGGGATAGCCATGCCCGGTTCTTCACCTGTCGCCTGCCCGATAGTGCCGACCGGGACGCCATCGGCTGAGAAAACCATAATACGTCCCTGGAAACGATCGGTGACAAATATGCGGCCGTCACCGGAGCGGGCGATTTCTCCACCGCGGGTCAATTGTCCGTCGTTCCGTCCGAACGAGCCGAAACTTGATACGGTCAGACCGTCACCGGAAACAACGCAGATGCGTGAATTGATCTGATCAAGGACATAAAAGCGATCATGCTGAGGATCATAGCAGAAACTGGAGGCGTAAGTAAGAGACTGCCCGTCGGGATCGGTCAGAGGAATGTTCTGCTTCACCGAGCCGTCCAGGCCCAGCTTTACAACCGCCGATTGACCCGCATCGAGAACGTAAAGGTACTCATCCTGTCGAACCAGATCGACCGGATCAACAAACAATCCCGACGACACAGCGACAACTTCTTCAGCGTCAGTGTCAAGATCGACCAGAATAAGCGCTTTTCGTTCACGATCACAAAACATGAACCGGTTATTATCGACATAGGTCAGACCATAGGCCTCACCTTCGAGATGCAAACTCTTCGTAATCACACCTTCCGGCGTAAACAGCTTGATATCGCTGGTAAACGGTTCCAGAACGGCCAGTCCTTCTCCGTAGACCTCAAGCGATGTGGGAGCATAAAGGCTTTCCCTGACAGAGCCAAGATAGTCGACGTTCAAAGCGCCCGGGGCGACTCCGACCAGCATAACGAGCAGGACTATCTGAACAAAGCCGTGTTTCCAGTATCTTTTGGTATCACTGCGTTTCATAATTTAATACTCCGCCGGATCATGAGAATAATTGTGACAGGTCAGGTAGCATTGACCGGTCCGATCACCGAGGGATCTGAAATCAATAAGATTGTATTTTTCACTCGCGGACACTGCTTCAGGGTTAAACTTAATCAGGAACGGGTATCTGTCGGAGCTGTGCGAGGCATGACAGGTATAGCACGAGGTACCCTGAATATTTCTGAGAACGTCGCCTTCTATGTGTTCACGGTGCAGCGGGAAGCTCTCGTTGTCGAGAATGCTCTCACGATTATGGCAGCTATAACAGAATTCATACGCGAGAGGTGACTCCGTCGCCCGAACATCGGTGTTGTAGTTACCGCTCAACAGGTACTGGTAAACAGAACCGTGGGGTCCCGCCGGGGCGTCTTCATCATCGGAGCAATGACAATCAGAGCATCTCATGGTCGCGCCCGCGATAAGGCTGGACTTCAGGCTGACCGGCCTCTTTCCGCCCGTGGGACGGGTAACCGGATGCGACGAACGAACCGAAGCGGAAAACTGCCGTGATATATCTTTTCGTGAACTACGCCCACCGGCCGGATCAACATGACACTTGAAACAGATTTCATACTCATGCACGGCTTCATCCCGATACTGACCGTTGGCTGAGAACCCGGGGACATCGGCTGTCTGCCGCAATCCGGGCTGGATTTTCTGGTGGGGATTGTGACAATCAACACACTCTGCGTGATTGGCGGAAGCGCCGTTCAAAGCCGGTAGTTTTTCGGTAGCGCTGTGGCCGAACCCTTCCACAACCGGATGACGGTACGGCTTGTCGAATTCAGCCTTAATATCCTTGAGATCGGCCCCGGGAGCCAGCAGTCCTTCCGATACCATCTGCGACCGCTGCTCCGAAGGACCATGACAACGATAGCAGAAATCTTCTTCAGCTATCGGTAACATCGGTTCGTTGGACAATCCGTGACCTACGTGGCACGAACCGCATCCTTCAGGCAGAAGCAGGCTTCCGGTATGAGAGGTTGCTACCACCGGCGCGATGATCAGACTTAATATAATTGCTGTGTAGTATCTTCTGTTCATTAATTACTCTTATATCAATAAACGTGACAGGTCAGACAAACCTCATCAAATGTTGCTTTCTTCCAGAAGGGGTAACGATCGGAACGTGAGTCATCATGGGGGTCATGACAGGCCGTACACTGGACAAACCCGTCCGGATCAGGCCCGACTTTGTTTTCCGGATCCGACGGCGGCCACCTCAGATGACTGACCGACGAGGCGGTCGATTGCCGATACGGAATCGAGACCGGATGGGTGGCGCTCAGGTCGGTGCCGATATGGCTTTTGCGACCGGCAGGTATTTCGCCGGAGGCGCCGACATTCCGCATGGAGATCGGCCGGGACTTGTTCAGAACCGCACCTACCGCTATCGTACCGTCATGACAGGACAAGCAGAGCTTGGTGGCGCCGTTGGGTTGTTCGGGCCGACCGGACATGGTCGACCGGTTGTATGTTTTGAACTTGCCGGGTGCGGTAGTCTGATGGTTCCACAGCGGCCCCTCGGTTGAGGCGTTGTGCGAGCTGTGACAGAAAATACAGACGCGCGTCTCCGAATCCGACTTGATTTCACCCGGACCCGACGCCGACAGGTTGTGCTTGCTGTCGAACACCGATGAGCTGCCTTCCAGTCGCACCTGGATTATCAATATCAACACCAGAACTATAAATCCGATTCGTTTAATCATCTGTTCGCTCCCAGGTAGTGTAAAACCTGAATCCGATTATTGTGAGTGTCGGCAATGAATATCGTGTCACCTGAGATATCTATTCCGGCGGGAGACCAGAACTGTCCTGTCTTTTGTCCGCCGCTGCCGATCACCAGCATCAACTTTCCCTCCCGGTCAAAAATCTGAATATTATCAAAAAGATTATCAACTACGTAAAGATAACCATCGGAATCGATACCTACTCCCTTGGGACGCGCAAAGCTCCCAGGTCCGTCACCCTCGTGACCAAACGAACTCAGGAGAACACCGTCGGCGCTGTACCGGCGAATCCGATAGTTCAATGCATCGTTAACCAGGATATCACCGTCATCGGTGGCGGTGGCGAAGGTCGGATAATGCAGTTTGACGGAATCATCTGCAGAGGGTACTGTTTTTATCAGATCGCCGTCATAGTTGAAAATTTTCAGCGAATGGTCGCCGGTATCGACGACATAAAGTCGTTTAAGTCCCGGTAAAGCCGCGACGCCGGTCGGCCTGACAAGGTTATCCGATATCAAACGTAGTGTCTTTTTGCCGTCGTAAAGAAAGAGTGCGGCAGCTTCCGGGTCGGTCACAAAGACTCTGCCTTCCCCACCGTCGCAGAGAGCAAGCGGGTAGGAATACGGCTGTTCTTTCGAGTAATGCAACTGGAACTTTTTACTTTCCGGATCGATTTCAACCAGAGCAGGCAGGTTCTGACAGGTAGCGAAAAGTTTTCCTTCTATCATCCGGATATCAAAAGGCAACGCTATGCTTTCTTCATCGGATCGACCGCCGATGGCCTGCGCAATTCTGCCGAAAAAACCGGTCTCGGGCGAGAGGTCTTCGCATCGGATTTCGCCCAGAACTTCAACCCGGGCCGGATCGGGAGCAGGCGGCCAGACCACACGTTCCACGCGACCGGAGACAACCGTCGGGTAAGCCATAAGAACAATTATGAAATATAGAAATCTTCGCATCAGCTCATCCTAAAAGACGGTAAACGATCTCGCCACACTGACATTGAAATCATGCGACTTGTAAGTTTCAAACAACAGGCTTTCGTTTCTGTAGGCGTAGCCCATAATAACTGTGATCTGGCGAACGCGGAAGTTGGTCTTGGCTTCGAATGATAACTGGGTCTGCCGCGGGTTGTCGGCCAGGTCCCGGTATTCCTTCAGCAGGAATGATTTGATCGGGATACCCAGTTTGGGAATAGTGCCGAGAAGAGAAAACCCTACCTTCTTAATGGAAGTAGTGCTCTGGCGAATGATCATGAAATCAAACTGGGTGAGCAGACCCTCTACCGGTTCACCCTGAAGCCCTACCTTATATGACGATTTATGGATGGTTTCAGCGGCTGTCTTGGTCCCGCTGACAGGCGCTGTTCCTCCAAATAATTCCCATTCATTTATTCCCATCAGGGTAAGCTTCAGGCCGTTCGAGAATTTTTTGCGAAGAGAGGCGTCAATCACATATTTATGCTTTATATCTTCACCTTTTTCATCGATCCGCTTGCGGTATTCAAAACCTGATTTTACAACAACATCACCGAACCGCTTAGTCTCTGGTACAGTGGTAGTCAGCCACAGTTTGCTTTCGATTTCATCCGACTCGGTGTCCGGATTCTCCTGGATATTGCTGCCCAGCTTCAGTTGATGTTTCGGCAGCAGTTCGACCGAGCCATACCGGAACCGGGCCTGGTTGATTATTTCATAAGTGTACTTGTTGTTCACATAGTCTTTGTTGTCGGACAACAGCGATATGTTGCTTTTCATATCCAGTCGATGGTTCCAGCGACGGCTGGGATAACTGAAGCGGCCGGTGAATGTCTGCAGAGTGCTTTTGAGAGTGTCATAAGACGCAATCGAGGTTGTACCGTTTATGCTGTGCATACCTGTCACCGACCAGCCGCGAAGTTTGGCATACCCAACGGTTGTCTGATGCATCCAGGCATCCGCCAACTGCGGACTGACCGTGTCGATAATCGTCTCGTTATCGGTGAAGGTGGTGAGCATCGCGACATTGACACTCCGCGAAGGAGTAAAGGTGAGGTTGTTGGATATATTTGTTGAGGTAAGAATCTGTTTCTGGACCGCCTCCGTTTGATCGATCTTTTCCAGCAAAGATTCATTCTTAATTTTCCCGTTTCCTCCCAGCTTTATTCGAGCGGTGTATGATGTCTGATCCTGATCAAGGTCGTTGGGAGTCGCCGGGTCACGATATTCTATCTTTATCTTCAGATGCTCCGTGACATTGATAGTCCCATCAAGCGGATTAAGAGTCGGAGACTGGAAACTGAAATAATTCCGCCCCGGGAACAAATCCCTGTTGGCGTCCATACCCGGCGGCAAATTCTCGATCACAAAAGTATGCGGGTCACCATTGTTTTCCAGCGAGTCGAGGTTGTACACCGTGATAGTCAGGTAATCGATGGTCTCATTAATAAACACGGCGTTGAAAACGGTATCGGAGGGTCTCCCTCGAATACCTATAATGTTCACCCAGACATCACGATCTTCGGCAAACTCATAAACCCTTTTGCTGGTAGTGTTGGATTTTTTGTATTCAGCAAGAATATTGACGTTTTCCGACGGCGTTATGCGCCAGCTTGCGCCGGTTTCATCAAGTGACGACCGGTAACGTCTCACCACCGACAGCTCCGGCTGTAGCCTGTTGCGATCGCTGCGGTTGTTTTGCTCAAGCTGCAACTCATAGCCGTTAGTCGATGAATGATAAAACTTCAGCGGGAACGGTCGTGACGGCAGAAAAGTCATCTGCGCAAAATAGGACTGCAGGGCGGGATTAATATATTCACTCTTACTTTCATTTTGCGTACCGGAACTGAAAAACACTCCGAACAGGCTGGCCTTGGTAAGAAAACCGGCGAACTCTGATGTACCAAGCGGCCCGGCCAGGCTCAGGTCAAGGAAATGACTGGAGCGACTTCGGGTAGTGGAATAAGAACGGGCGGTGTCTTTCAGATCGCTGCCGAAATTATACGTCTGCAGGTCAATACCCAGACGACCTGTCATATTGACGGCAAAACTACTGGAAGCAGTTAGCAAACACAGGATGCCGATCAGATATATCGTTCGTTTTTTATTCAAAACCGTCAAGTTCCATCATCACTTGATATGACATCTCATACACAAGTCCGAATTGGCGTTGGACTCGATCAGAAAGTTGGAGTAAGTATTGTCATGCGGGTTGTGGCATGAGTTGCACTCGACATAAATACCGTCATCCAGGAGTTTGTCCGGGTAACTGGTCGATACTCCGGTTTTGGGCTGAAACGCTCCCGGATCTTTGGAAGCATCGTAAGTTATTCCCACCGGATGATCATTGGACAGGTCGGTGCCGATGAAAGCGGACGAGCTCGCGGTGAGTTTGCCGGAACCGTCCAGGGCGGCTCCGCCGGGATCACCATAGGTACCGGCGCCGCCCGGTCCCGGAACATTATTGAGCGAGTTGACCGCCAATGTACCATCATGACACGACAGACAAACCAGCGAACCTTCATGGGGCTGTGAAATAGTCATATCTATAGTATTCGAACTATAGGTGGTATAAAGAGGCGGATTCGTTTCATGGTTCCACAACGCGCCGGTCGCCTGATCGCCGTTATGCGCCGTGTGGCAGAAAACACATACCTGCCGCGCGCCGGTGAAATAGGCGTTCGGGCTGTAGGTAGCGCTGGTAAAATTGTGTTTTGTCTCACGCACTCCGGCAAGAGCAATTGTACCGGTAATCAGAATGACTATTGCAGAAATGCGCCACAAGTATCTTTTCATATTTACCTCCGAAACATCTTATCCGTTACCGACATATTTCATTATCTGTATCCGACCGTTAACAGAATCGGATATGTATATTTTATCGTCAGTATCTATGCAAATTCCTGCCGGCAATCTGAATTGCCCCGGGTCGGTGCCGGCTGTTCCAACCCGTAACAACAGTTCGCCGCCCGGCGTAAAAACCTGTACGTTATTGCGCACGGCGTCGGTGACATACACATGCCCCTGCGAGTCGATCGCAATATCACGAGGACGAGCCAGGCTGCCGATTCCACCGGCGGTCGGTCCAAAACTGAAAAGATATGAGCCTGAAGAATCGAACGCCTGTACGGCAAAATGGAATGAATCGACGATATAAATGGTATCTCCCTCATTAATAGCAATGGTCAGAGGATGATAAAACTCACCCTGAGCATCACCACGTCTTCCAATCGAATCGATCAGATTTCCTTCCCGCGTAAATATTTTCACCATATGTAACTTTGTGTCAACAACATACAGCATTTCGCCGGATTTGTCAAAGGCAAGACCAACAGGACCTTCAAGCTCTCCATTCCCCCCAATAAAATGAGTAAAATTAAACTGAGGATCAAATACAACTACTTTTTTGAGTCTGGTGTCGGCCACGTAGATATTATTATCATCGTCCAGAATAACATAGACCGGTTCACCCAGAGTGCCATAAGCTCCCAGTGAATTATACGCCCTGATTGTCCCGGCCCCGAGATCAACTACCAGCACACCTTTACGTGCCGTTTCAGCGATATACAGTTTTCCGTTATCCGCGCGGAAAACTCCGTAAGGTTTGCCGATCCCGAATTCGGGCGGCTTACCGAACAGGAAGTCTTTGATAGCTCCGAAGAAACTCCGTTTCAGGCTGTTGCTGCCGTAGAACGCATCAACATAAACCACTTTAGGCTCCTGCGGCGGGGGCGGCCAGCTTATTTCAGCGCCGGATTTGGGGCTGCGAGAGCATCCGGCAACCATAAGGATACCACCGACAGCAAGGACAAGGGAAAATGTTTTCAGACGACTAATCAATGTTTCTCCGCATGACATCCTAAACAGGTGAACTTCCGGGTAATTCGCAACAAGTGTTCCGAATTGGTAGCATGAGGGTTATGACATGACAAGCACTCCAGCCTGCCCTGCTTGGAAAGCTCGAGTTTCCGGGTCAAGGGACGCTTGGGCTTTACGTTGTAGGGGTGACTGTGGTATTTCAGGCCGGTACCCTCCGGGTCATGGCACTCCAGACAGACCGTCTCGGATGTTTTAACCAAAACCCAGCGATTCGAGGTGGCGTGGGGGTCATGACACCGAACACATTTTCCGGTTTCAAAAGGGGGATGTTGCACCGGCATATTCTTCTGTTCACTGGTAAAATCATGACACGAATAACAAAGCACTTCAGGAGCACTTCTCAGACTTTTCTCGTATTTCGACCCGTGCGGATCATGACAAACCGTACAGCTTCCTCCAGCCACCGGGCCGTGAACATATTCCTGATCAAAGCTTTTGATTTTGTCGGGGTGACAGGAGAAACATTTCTCATGCGTCGGCCGCGTGATGATTTCACCGGAATCGAAATGGCCGCTTTTTGAATGACAGATAGCGCAGCCTTTATCAGCCATTTTCGAGGCCATTCCCTGGTCATGGCTCAGGCGGGCATGACAACTCGCGCAGTATGATTGAGTTTCGTCCTGTTGTTCGGTGTTGGCGGGGCGGGGATGACATCCAACACAATACTGATCAAGGCCGGACTCATGGAAGGCATGTTCGGGATAAATACGGTGCATCTTGTCGGCACTGGCGGGGCCGCAGAGTATTTCCAGTTTAACGGAATTATCTGCGGTCTCGACTGCGCCGGAAAAGACTTCCGTAATACGGACCTCGTTTAGGCCATAACCAAAAGTCAGGGGAATATGAAAGTAGGAATCCCTGACGGTGAAATCGCCAAAGCGGCTGCCGTTGAGAAAGACTTCTACAATCGGGGCTGATGAAGTACCCACTATGGTAAGCTGATGAATGTGAATGCTTACATAAGCGGGAGGAGTAAGTACTTTCAGTTCGGTTTCAGCAACCGATTTCACAGGCATAAGCGATGCGAGCAACATTATAATAAATCCGACTTTCATAACCAATAAAGGGCAGAGCCCGGTTTACCATGGGCCCTGCCCTGCTAATCTAACAAAATGGTATCGTTACATCTACCAATTTCTTAGTTATCGGTATGACAAGCCGAGCAGAGCTGGTTTGTCGCACCGTTTTCCCACCTCAGGAAATACTGAGCATCAACACCGGTATTACCCTGTCTGTGGACAGAATGGCAGGTCTCGCAGACCATCATATTAGCGGTGGCGGATCCCCAGTCAGCGCCGGCGGTACCGTCTTCGTCAATCTGGTTGGCCCACGGCAGAGCCGGGGTCAGACCGGAGTTCATACCGACATCGGTCGGAACGCCGGTGAAGTGCGTGTTGGCGCCGATACCCGGAGCAGAAGCACCATCGTGACAGGCAACGCAGTAGGCTGAGTTGGTGTTGTCGGCCAACAACAGATACTGCGGAGCGGGTGACGCGGTCGGATCGTGCACATCGTGGCACTTGTCACAACCACCAACCGGGAAAGTACCCGCGGTAGTAATAGTCGGGTGCTTGGTTTCGGTTCCATCGTTGGTGGCTTCACTGTAATCAAAAACATCCGTCGCGGCCACACCGCCGGTGCCGGGAATACCGGCAGCCGGAGCAGTACCATTATGGCAACTGATACAGAAAGCGCCGTAATAGGCTCCCGGCTCATTGTCGGCCAACAGAATCGGATTGGTCAGGCCGGGCGGGTTGGTGGTCTGCGCCGTAGCCCCGTGCAGGGTATGACACTGGTTACAGGTAAAAGTTCCACCGTTGGTAAAGTGGGTAGTACCGGCAGTATGGTCACCCAGAGCCTCGGCGCCGGTGAACGGGGTGGCGTCGTGACAGGTTTCACAGTAAGAACCGTTTGTTTCCGTGACACCAGCCACGGTGAAACGACCGGAACCGTTCGGGTTCTGGTTGTGCACATCATGGCAGGCGCCGACACCGGAACAGTCGGAACCAACCGCGGCATGCTGCTCTTTAAGAGCGTCGAACACAGTGGTAACACCAACGGAAGTAACACCACCATCGTGGCAGGTGTAACAAAGGTCCTGCACACCGGTGAAGGTACCGGAGGGGTTACGAGCCCACAGCTTGTCGCCGAGGGCGTTGTGAGGAGTGTGACAGGTCTGACACAGCTTCTCACCACCGCCAGTCAGGTCATGGTCACTGCCCGCGACACCGGCCGATGCCGTCATCGGCAAGGTCAGCAGGGCAATACCCATGATGACTACGAATAGTTTCTTCATTTGCTACCTCTCTTTGAAGTTTGGTTGCATGAGTTGGGTTGTTGGGGTTTGTTTCCTATAATCTATATTACACAACATCGTACTGTTAACTATCCCTTCTTGAACACCATCAGCTTGTTGGCCAGACGGTTGATGATGTAAACACGACCGTTTTTGATACATATTCCACGCGGAGTTGAAAGAGCGATCCCCTGTTCCTCGAAGCCGGTAAAGGCCGACCTGACTTCGCCTTCCAGGGTGAACAACTGGATTAT
>JAJRTA010000227.1 GCA_024278515.1 Candidatus Zixiibacteriota bacterium | reverse complement strand
CGTAATGGGCTTTTATTTCCAATCGAGATTACGATCTGGGTAACCGGTAAAGGCGATTCAAAGCAGTATAACGCCTTTATTGCCGACATCACCGAACGCAAGATGGCTGAAGAGGAAATCCGCAAATTCAAAACCATTGCCGAACGAGCCACCTACGGTGTGGCGATTACTGATCTTGACAGCCGATATATCTATACCAATGACGCTTTCGCCGAGATGCACGGGCGCGCATCCGGCTGGTTCGAGGGGAAACGAATCTTCACGACACTTACAGCGACTTCGCGCAGGAAAGCCTCGCTGATGATCCGACATATAGCAGAGGGTCGTGAAGTCGAACCCGGCGAGTTCTGGTTCAGGCACAAAGAAGGTCACGAATTCCCTGCCCTGATAAGTCCGGTAATGATTCCTGACAACAACGGGAAACCTGCCTTTGTCGCGGCAATCCTGGTTGATATTTCAGACCAGAAGGCAGCCGAACAGCAGCTTCGTCAAAGCGAAGAACAGTTCCGCGCACTTTTTGAGCAATCCAACGACGCAATTATAGTTCATGATATCAACGGCAGGGTCCTTAATGTCAACCGCAGGACTATCGAGATGACAGGTTATTCACACGAAGAACTGATGGCATTACAGGTCCCGCATCTTTATCCGCCAACCGAGATGAAAACTGTCCGGGAGATGTTCACAAAGATCCGACTCGATGGATCCGTTCGCTTCCGGTCAAAATTCATCAGGAAGGATAAATCCATCATCGACGTAGAGATATCCGCGAATGTTATGGACGTTGAACGCGGAATCATTCAGGGGATTGTGCGCGACGTATCGGAACGCGCGCGTCATGAACGTGAACTGCGCAAGCTGTCGGCGGCTGTAAGCCAGTCGGCCAACATGATCTGCATCTCCAACCCTGAAGGTCTGATCGAATACGTCAATCCCGCTTTCTGCAAAAAAACCGGGTATGATTTCGTGGAAACGATCGGACAACCCTGGAATATATTGCAGGCGGACGAAGAATCGTTCGGGGTAATCTGGAACAGCTTGAAAACAGGTAGTTCATGGTCCGGAAATGTCCGGTTGAAAAGAAAAGACGGAAACCTGTTCTGGGCGCGAATGACATCAACGCCCGTTCAAAACAAAAAGAAGCAAATAGTCAGCCACCTGGCTGTTATCGAGGACATTACACAGGAACTGGCAGCTTCACAACAACTGGCCGAATCCGACAAGCTGTCGGCTATCGGAACCCTGGCCGCCGGTGTGGCGCATGAGTTCAAAAACTACCTCGCGGGAATCGTCGGAAATGCTTCCTTCGCCCTTACGGTAATGAACGATGACGACGGGATGGATATCGCCCGGGACAGCCTCGAACAGATCGTAGAGTTGGGCGAACGAGCCAACGAAGTGGCTATGTCGCTATTGACATACTCGCGAGCCAAACCGAATGAGATAACCGAAGAAGACCTCAGGCAGATCATTGAAAATACAATAAGGATCGTGGACAAGGAGATACGTAACCGTTCAATAGAAATAATGACCCGTTTTGGGGATGTCCCACCAGTGCGCGTGTCGGCCAGTAAGATACAGCAGGTCCTTCTGAATCTGATAATCAACGCCCAGCACGCTATAGAGAGCGACGGAGTAATTACCATCGGCCTTGAACGTGACAGAGACGTGGTAAACATAAAAGTTTCCGATACCGGCAAGGGGATTCCGCAATCACAGTATAATAAGATATTCGACCCGTTCTATTCCACTAAGGGAGTCTGGGGCAAGGATTCCGTAGCGGGCACCGGCATGGGGTTGTCGATCTGCAAAAACATCGCCCGGGAGCACGGTGGAGACCTGACCGTCAGTTCCATCGTGGGAGTCGGGACCACTTTCACCTTCAGTATTCCGCTTGTTTCAAGCAGTAACAATCAGTGGCGCAATTCTGCCCCCAAACAAGAAACCATACAAATCCTGCTTCTCACCGAAGACACCCGACTTGCCGACAACTATCTCGAACAGGCGAAAGACAGTGCGGTCGAAATACAAGTAACCACCAGCGCTGATGATATCCCCGACAACACCAGCCACAACAATCAACTCGTTATTTGTGACGTCTCCACCATCACGGGGGCCAGGGCGGCTCATGCAAACGAAGTATGCCTGAAATACGGGGTTCGATGCGTATTTATAAATGACAACCGTATCCGTAAGGATTCGGATGCCGGAACATTCGAGGATCGTTTTACCGGAAGCCCCGAATTAAAAGAACTGTTTGGAATGTTCCTGCTGAAATCCACAAATAACGGAAACATTGCTTAGCGCTATTTGCGCACCAATACAGAGATAATACGCTGTCCCTCGACCCGTTCGAGTTCGAACTCCACGTCGTTCCAGCGAATTGTCTGACCTTCATTCGGCACCGATCCGACCAGATCGTAGATCAACCCGCCTACCGTGTCGTAGTCACCCTGATCGTAGTCGGTTCCGAGTTGATCCTGAAGTTCCTCCACCAGCAACCCGGCGCTCACCCGAATACGGCCGTCGGGAAGTTTGCTGATTTCAGCTTCTTCGGCGTCGTGCTCATCCTGAATATCTCCGAATATCTCCTCGATAATATCTTCGAGAGTGACCAGCCCGGCCACCCCGCCGTATTCATCAACGACCATGGCTATATGCAACCGCCTTGATTTGAACTCCTGCAAAAGCTCTCCGATTATCTTCTTTTCGGGAACGAAGTACGGTTCCCGGAGGAAGTTTTCGATCACGAACTCCACTCCCGGTTCAGGCATATTCGAAAACAAATCCTTAACATAAACCAGGCCGATTACCTTATCGATTGTTTTATCATAAACCGGATACCGCGAGTGACCATCTTTCAACACCAACTGCTGGATTTCCCTGAAGCTCATGCCTTTTTCGATTCCGGTAATATCAATTCGCGGAACCATGATCTCACGGACCACCGTCTGATCGAGCAGAAAAATCTGCCCGATCATCTCTTTTTCGTCCGCCTCGACAATCTGTTCGGAGATGCCGGCTTCTTCAGCCAGGGTTTCGATGGCTCTTTCGACAATCTCCTCTTTCTCCTCTTCGGTAACCGGCTGACCATCGGAGGCCCGGCCCATAGCCTGCCGATAAACCCATAGAACCGGGTAACACAAGGAGTAAATTACGGCGATTATCCAAAGCCGTTTCAGCATTTGCGGGCTGACCGCTCGCCGTGACGCGCGACGAGTAAGATATTCGACAATCATTACATAGGACAACCACACCAGAAAAAGGCCGGGAATAATCACCAGGTACCAGCGTATGCCCAGCTCCGAGGACAGATGTGCCAGCAGAAGTTCGGAGACAACCGTCACCACCATCAGAGCGGCGGAATTATAGACCACGGCAATCTGTACGAATGTCCGCGGATCGTCGGCCAGTTTCAACAGGAACCGCCGTTTTTTCGTCATTCGGCCGACGTCGATCTCCTCGACTTCATCCGGATCGATATACACCGCCCGCGCATACAACGACACCAGGTACGCCGTCAGGTAGCAGAATACGATGACCACTATCCCGCCAAGCTCTATCATCTTACAGCCTCTTTGCGTAATCCTGCCAGATATTTATCTTCACGAGAGCGCATAAGCGCTTCCTCGTCGGTCTTCTCATGATCATAACCAAACAGATGCAAAAAACCGTGACAGGCCAGCCGCAGATATTCTTCCCACGCAGAATGACCTATCTGTTTTGCCTGCCGGTCGGCCTGCGGAACGCTGATATAGACTTCTCCGAAGACTTCTCCGTCCGTCGCCTCATCATCGATATTGAAAGACAACACATCGGTGGTGCGGTTTATTCCGCGAAACCGGCTGTTCAGTTTTTTCATCTGAGCATCGGTTACAAAAACAAGATTGACCACCCCTCCACGCCTGCGTCCCTCGGTTCGACTGACATGAGCAAACAGTCTGTGCAACCGCTCACGCGGTACCCGAACACGAGTCTGTTTGAAAATAGAAAGTTTCACCTTGTCTTGCTCCCGGCCGGTTCCGGGGTGGACGGATAGACGACACGATGATGGAACGAGGCTATCAGCACCTGCGCGAAAGCCTGCTTGATACGAGCCAGGTCCTTGAGGGTCAGGGGGCATTCATCAAGCTCGCCGGAGCTGAAACGATCGTTTATAATACGCTGGATCAATCCCTCGATTCGGGCCGGTTTCGGATCGTCAAGAGTCCGGCTGGCCGCCTCGACCGCGTCGGCCAGCATGGCGATAGCCGTTTCCCTGATCTGTGGTTTGGGACCGGGATAACGATACTTGTCTATTACCGATTCGTCCTCGCCCAACTCCAGGGCGCGATTATAGAAGTACGACTGAACCATCGTGCCGTGGTGTTCTTCAATGAAGTTCAAAACATCGTCGGGAATCTCCGCTTCCTCACCCAACTGCCGCCCCCTTTTCACATGCGACGACAAAATAAGCGACGACATCGAGGGGGAAAGAGTGTCATGTTTCGATTTCACGCTCATCTGATTTTCCACAAAATACTCCGGCACCTCGATCTTGCCGATATCGTGATAGTAGGCTCCCACCCGAGCCAGCAAAGAGTTGGCTCCTATCGCCTTGGCGGCCGCTTCCGAAAGGTTGCCCACTATGATCGAGTGCTGGTAGGTCCCGGGAGCTTCGACCGCCAGCCTTTTGAGAAGCGGGTGATTCATATCCGACAGCTCGAGCAGAGTGATATCGGTGGTGATTCCGAACAGCGATTCAAAAATCGGGAGTATGCCGATAGTCAGAAGCACCGACACCGTTCCGGAAACCAGGCCGTATGTCACCTCAGTATAGACTTCATCAGCCGGAGCGAATTTCAGATGCTCGACCAACAGCACGTAAAGCCCGCTGGCCAGAGCGGTCGTGACCATGATCCGGAAATAATTCGACCGTTTGCGTACCCGCATGGAACCGAGCGTAGCCACAGTGCCGACTGTCATCGTCGCCAGAGTAATCGTAAAGTCGAACCTGTGCATCATGCCGAGGAGAAAAGCCATGGTGAGCGTAGATAAAAGCGATACCTCGGCGTCAAAAAGGATCGTCACCACCACCGGCAACACGGCTATCGGGTACAGGTACGACGATACCCCCCAGCGAGCTACCAGATTGATCAAAAACAACTGGAGCGCAAAGACCAAAAAAAGCGCCAGCAGCTTCGGATTCGAGTAGTATATCTCCCGTCGGAAATAGAACAGGAAAAGATAGAGACTGGAAAACGCCGCCAACACCAACAGGATGCGAGCCAGCACGGGCAGGAATGCAACCAGCCAGCCCTGTTCAACCGCCTCGGAACGTCGGATTCGCTCCAGCTCTTCAAGAATCTGTTCCTGTCGTGCCGTGATGCGGGTGCCATCACGAACAATTATCTGCCCCTCGCGCACTTCTTCCTTGATATTGCTGATTGTCGACAGCTCAGCCTGAAGGCGTCGTTCAGACTCTTCACGGTTCAGACTTAGATTGGGTCTGATAAACGGATGACCGATCTGATGTGAAAACTCAACATCGAGAGAGTCGGTAGCGCGCCGATGATTGAGCGCCGTCAAGAGCCGTCCTTTGGCCTCGGCTATGTTGAGTATACGGTCACGAGTGTAAATGTTCTCACGTTCGCCCCGACGAATCAGAACATTGCGACCGGCCATCTCCTCCAGTTCCTGCCGGTCAGCAATAACTCCGATTTTGTACACGTCGTTGTGAAGCAATTCCTTGAGAATTTCCACTGTCGAATCCAGATCGTTCCGTCGATACGATGCCGTGACCGCATCACGGCTGAGCATCGGAAATTGATCCAGCAGGGTGGAGATCGCTTCACTTTCACTCAGGGGAAGAGTCGTTTGCGATGAATCCTTGACGGCCGCAACCGCCTCACGGTAACGATCCAGCTCGCGATATATCTGTATTTCGACTGTGGTATCACAGTCTATGACCGGCGGGACGGTTAACCGGATAACCTGCTCTTCTTCCTCAAGCTCACGTTCCGTCTTGTACACAGTGATCTTGAACGGCGCCAGCACATCCTCGCGGGCGATCTCCCCACGGCGCGGCATGTCGAGCGGATCGTAAAGAGCCTCCCCCGGATAAAATACCCCGATCAGAAGTGAGGCCAGGATCAACAACAGGAGCTTCCGGGTACGGGAGTGCACTGAGGTCTTACGGACCTGGCGACTTTCGCTCTGAACCTTCAGAAGCTTCTTAATCCGACGTTTGATTTTCAGAATAAACGCAAACATATGGCGATTTCCGTTATCGCCTTACTCCCTGCGTCTCGGTTTTTCAGCTCGTTCGTACGCCTTAATGATCCTCTGAACCAGGCGGTGTCGAACCACATCCTTGTCACTAAGATATACGAAACTAATACCTTCGATTCCCTTTAGAATCTTCTGGACTCTGACCAGCCCGGAGCTTTGCGGTTTTTCAATATCGATCTGTGTGACATCACCGGTAATGATCGCTTTGGATTTTTCGCCTATTCGAGTCAGGAACATCTTCATCTGGGCGCTGGACGTATTTTGTGCTTCATCAAGAACCACAAACGCCTCGTTGAGCGTTCGTCCGCGCATGAAAGCCAGAGGTGCTATCTCGATAACGCCGAGATCCAAAAGTTTGCGTATCTTATCCGGTTGCAGCATGTCATAAAGCGCGTCATAAACCGGCCTGAGATACGGATCAACCTTGGCCCGGATATCTCCCGGCAGAAAACCGAGGGATTCACCAGCTTCCACCGCCGGACGGGTAAACACCAGCCGCTTCACCCGGTTGGCCTTCAGTTCGGCAACCGCCATGGCTACGGCAAGATAGGTTTTACCGGTACCGGCCGGACCGATAGAAAATACTATGTCATGCTTGTCGACCGCATCGACATATTTTGACTGCCCCACAGTTTTGGGCTTGATCGCTTTTTTCAACGCCGATGTCAGCAGATTCTCAGTCGAAATATCATTGGCCGGACCGTGACCGTTTTCCTTGACCATGCTGATGGCATAGTGGAGGTACTGCTCGGTGATAATATCCCCCTGCCGAATCCTTGTTATCAGATCATCGACCAGTCGGGCCACCTGATCGACATCCTTTGGCGCCCCTTCAATGGTCAGACGATCGCCCCGGGCCACCAGCCGGGCGATGAAGTTTGCTTCGATGACTTTAAGCGCTATGTCGTTTTGTCCGAACAACAGCCGCTGGTCGACATCCTCCAGCACGACGGTCAGCGATTTCTTGTCAGCAAGTTCCATAGTCCGCCTGCGCCCTTAAGATCTCTCGACCGGCAGCAGGGCGAGGCCGAGTTCCTCCAGTTGTTCCGCATCTATCTCAGATGGCGCGCCGTCCATCAGCGACATGGCGTTGGTTGTCTTGGGAAAAGCTATAACATCACGAATCGAGCGCGTACCGCACATCAGGGCGACAATACGATCCAGCCCCGGCGCCAGACCGGCATGCGGGGGAGCCCCGTACTCAAGCGCACGAAGCAAAAAGCCGAACATCCGTTCCGCTCGTTCATTATCGATGCCGAGAATATCAAGGACTTTTTCCTGCAGATCACGACGGTTTATCCTTTGACCTCCCGAAGCGATTTCCCATCCGTTCAGCACCAAATCATACTGCAAGGCGCGCACTTTGCGCCACGGATGGTTCTCATCGGAAAGCGGCAGGCTGCTGGAATAACCCTCGTCGATCATGTCCATATCGTCCTCGAACGGATGCGACACAATATTGTGCATAGCCTGCATCGCATCACGTTCCGGATTGTACTCAAACAGCGGGAATTCCGTCACCCAAAGAAACTTCCATTCACCGGGACGAGCCAGTTCATGTTTTTGTCCCAGATGCAACCGTAACTGCCCGAGTATTTCCTGTGTCTTAAGCTGACGGTCGGAGATGATAAAGAGAGCGTCCCCTTTTTCCGTTCCCGACGCTTTAATCAGTTCGGCCATTTTGTCGTCACCGAGAAACTTTGCGATGGGTGATTTGTCGATATCCGGAGTTCTCAGAACATAGGCCAGGCCACCGGCGCCGAAACTTTTAGCTTTCTCCGTCAATTCATCTATCTGTTTCCGCGAGTAGTTCCCGCCACCTTTGAGGACAATCCCCATCACCACCCCGCCCGATTCTATATTCTCGGCAAACAGTTTGAAATCGCACCCACGCACCGTTTCAGTCAGGTCGATCAGTTCCATATCAAACCGCAAATCCGGCTTATCACTGCCCCAGCGGCGCATCACTTCAGCGAAACTGTACCGCGGAAACGGTGTCTCTATCTCTGCGCCAAGCAGTTTTCCGAACAGATCAGCCATCATTCCTTCGGTGACGGCAAAGACATCGTCGGGGGTGACATAAGACATCTCCATATCGATCTGCGTATGTTCCGGCTGGCGGTCACTGCGCAGATCTTCATCGCGCATACAACGAGCCAGTTGGAAATACTTGTCGAATCCGGAAATCATAAGTATCTGCTTTAACAACTGCGGCGACTGCGGCAAAGCATAAAAATGACCTTTCGACACACGGCTTGGGACAACATAGTCACGTGCTCCCTCCGGTGTCGAGCGAATCAGCATCGGCGTCTCGATCTCGTAGAATCCCTGCGAGCTGAGATAGTTGCGAACGGTCAAAGTAGCCTGATGACGCATCCTCATCATTTCCTGCATCGGCCTGCGTCGGAGGTCAAGGTACCGATACTCCAGGCGCAACTGTTCATGGGCGTTGCATTCATCGGTGATCTCAAAAGGGGGCGTTTTGGACTCGGACAAGATATGAAATGTTTCAGCGACCACTTCAATTTCGCCGGTCGGCATTTTCCTGTTGACGGTTCCTTCCGGTCTTGCTCCTACTTTTCCGGATACGGCCACGACAAACTCATGACGCGCCCGGTTGGCCTCTTTGAGCATATCCGGGTCGAATGTATCAGGATTTATTACAACCTGGGTCAGACCGTAACGGTCGCGCAAATCAATAAAAAACAGGCCGCCGAGATTCCGGTAGCTGTTCACCCAGCCGTTAAGACGGACTTTTGTACCTATATCTTTTGCTGTCAACTGCCCGCAGTTGTGGGTACGTTTCAATTCGTAAAATGGGGGCATCAAACCTCTTTAGTATTCTCGTTACTTCAAGTTATCGACACAATTACGGATGCGTTAAGAGCTACCCGGGGTCATTCGTGGGCAAGGTATTACCTTCACCGGAGCAAGTCAATAGCGACGGCATGAATCGAATACAGATCAGTTGTTGACGACAAAGCCGGGGAAATCAGCCGGTATGGAAGGTTGCGCCCCCTGCCAGTACAAAGTCCAGGTAGAGTCGAATACGGAGCGTAAGTCATTGTGGAGCATCTCCTTGTCGGCAAAATAGCCGTCGAAGACGACCCGCCCTCGTACTACTGCAAACACCCAGTATTCAGAATAGAGACATCCGGAAGGACAATCTCCCCAGGCGTTGCGGAAAAAATAGAGAATTCGGCCATCAGGAGCCGATGCCGGAAGCAACATGGGAATCTCTCCCATGAAGCGGTTGGGCACGGCAAACCGCACCCCGGGAAGCGTTGAATAATAATCAGCCAGCACTTCCGGGTTGAGACCCTCTGCAAAAGTCAGTTTGAGCATACGAAAGGTCGGCACGTAGGGATCAATATCAGTGAGGTTGAACTGCCCGTTTAATAAGTCCCATTCGTAATACTCTTCCCTGGTAAATCTGTCATAAGCCTTTTCTTCCAGACCGATTATCAGCCGCCCCGGCTCCCAGGGTTGCTGAAAGGTCAATTTAACGGCCGGGAGGGAATCCGAGAACTTGCCACGGATGAGATCAAGCTCGGCTTTGATCCGATCATACAGGTGTTGGGGAGCCGCCAGTTCACGAGACATCCATAATGCAATAGCCATGATCTCAGGATCAGGATGAGCCGGAGAGAGATCCTGTGTATCGGAACTATTATCAAGACGGGGAGTAATTGAAAACTCGCTGCATCCTATGCCGGTTAATATTGACACAAGAACAAAGAATATCATCCAGACAGACCGAACCGAGCGCATCTACAGCATTCCTCCTGAGAGGATTTATCGGCGACCGGCGCGGTTTCTTGATGGGACACGAAAAAATCATGAGTTCAGACATAAACTGATAACTACTCATAATGGAGGATTACCCGTATATGTGTTGACAGCATCGGACAAAAGTCGCTAATTCATGTAAAGGCGTAACCGCCTGTAGTCGACAAGGTTACTATGCATATTTCGCGCGCGTTGACAGAAGAACTGGTGCAACTGGAAATGACCACGGTCATCGAGCCGCTGGCCGAGGGGGGATCGTTCAACAAGTGGCGACAACGGGGCAAAGAACTTGTCCTTGATGAACTGGTAACGCTGCTCGAAAAAGGCAACCGGATCGGCAACAGAACCAAACTTCTTACCGATTTCATCAACCGGGAACGCAAAGCCACGACTGCCATCGGTGACGGTATAGCTATTCCGCATATTCGTTCGATGCAGGCCAGGGAGTTCATGGTAGCCTTTGCCCGTTCCACCGAAGGGTATGACTTTGATTCTCCCGATGGTCAGCTTACTCATATCTTCTTTGTTATGGCCGCCCCTCCTTATGATGATTCGCTTTATCTCCGTGTTTTCAAGTCGCTGATGGAAATGCTTCAATATGACTCATTCCGTCAGGAACTGATGGAAGTCACCCAACCCGGTGAACTGCTCCGCGCCATCCGCAGCATGGAGTAACCGGACTGACTGCATCCCGCCCATTTTTCTTCACCATACCGGACCTGATCAGATATCCGGTTCTGTTTCGTGTCATGCTGAACTTGATTCAGCATCCAGAAAACATATGTCCTGGATTCCAGGGCAGGCCCGGAATGACGGCGATAAGAACTCTGCCGGCATCGTTTTTTTTCACATAAAAAATATATCGTAGAGCACTCCTCCCAGGTCATTCCTTCATTGCAAAAAATGGCCTTTTCTTGTATATTTTAAGCCGAGTATTGGTACCGGAATAGTACCGGCATTTGGTCCTGCTTTTTGACCAATCAAAATAATCGGAGTGCTCATCGTTGTTCAAAAATATGCAGGAAAGCAGTTTCTGCTCTGATCGAATGATGCAACGCAGTGAGTGCTCCCGGATAACTGTTAAAATACAGGAGATCGAGATGAAGTATCGCGCAACAATTGTGACCATTGTATCGCTGCTGGTCCTAAGTGTAATGCAGCCGGGAGCCGCTTACGCGACATTTTCGATTGTGGCTGTCGACACTGTCACCGGTGAGGTCGGTGGAGCCGGAGCATCCTGTATTTCCGGCTCACAGATAATAAATGACCTGATCGAGTCGGTCGGGGCGATTCATACCCAGGCCTGGTATGTATCCGGCAATCAGGACAACGCCCACGACCTGATGGCGGCCGGTCTGACCCCGGATTCCATCATAAGCTGGCTGTACAACAACGACGTACAGTCCCGTCCGGAATGGCGGCAATACGGCGTGGTTACACTGGCCGGAGGCGGAGCCTCGGCCGGTTTTACCGGAGTCGCCACTGATGACTGGAAGGGACATATTACCGGTCCCGGATACGCCATTCAGGGGAATATTCTGCTCGGCCCTGAGATTATCGACTCGATGGAGTACGAGTTCCTGAGTACGTCAGGGCCGCTGGAAGAAAGACTGATGGCGGCCCTTGAAGCGGCCAAGGTGCCCGGTGCGGATACCCGTTGCCTCGGGCAAAACAAATCGGCCATATCGGCTTTCATAAAAGTTGTGCGACCCGGCGATGGCCCGACACCCTATCTCTATGAAGTAATCAACACTACCGTCGGCGAGACTGAACCGATCGATCTTCTCCGCGACGCTTTCGATGCCTGGAAGCTCCTGAAAGCAGCCAACGCCGATTCCTCGCTGGTTGAAGCCGCACCGTTGATAATCGAGGCTGACAGCACGGGCACGGCGACCATCACGATTACCCCGCTCAACAACGAGGGGAACCCGCCGATAGACGGGATCCTGTCGGTAACTATGACCAACAGCGGAAACGGCACGGTAGCGACACCGGCTGTTGATAATGGTGACGGCAGTTACAGTGCGGTGCTGACCGCTCCCGCACTGCCCGGAGTCGATACGGTCACAGTTTCGGTCGAGGCCGGCGGGCAAATAGTGACCCTGAGCGAACGCCCTATCTTCACATATTATCGTTGTGGTGATATCGACGGAAACCTGTCTGATGTTATCGATATCTCCGACCTGGTACACCTTGTGGACTATATGTTCAACGGCGGTCCTCCGCCTCCCATACCTGAAGCCGCGGACGTTGACGGTTCCGGCGGGACTCTTGATATCGCCGATCTGGTGTATATGGTGGATTATATGTTCAACAACGGCTTCTTACCGATTTGTTAGCATGATTAAGAAAACCGGCAACAACAGCCGACTAACGGAAATAGACTGTAAACATCGCACCCGGCCATAGAACTACGGAACTATTGTACAACAATGATGTTTCTGAAAGCGAATTGTAATTAATGCAACTGTTGATTTATTATCGGATGATGCATGGGATGAAGCATGAAGCTGCCGCAGGGTCTATTAAACAATAGTAAACAAGACCAAAGCATGATATTGGAGAATCTGATGAAGCTGTTTCGTATTCCGGGAGTTATACTCCTGATCACCACTTTCGCAACCAGTGCTGTACTCGCACAAATATCTGTTGAGAAAACACCGGTAAGTCTCAACAAAGCGCTCAGAACCAGCATTCCTACCGAAATCATGGCGCCGGTCGATGTCGCGGCCTACCTTGCTGAAGACAAGATCGAGGAACAACAGGGCCTGCCGTTCCGATTCGGTGCACCATTCGATGTCAATTACACTATCAACAACTCAGGCGATTGGGAAGACCTGCCCGATGGTGGTCGCGTCTGGCGGCTGCGCATCAGCAGCCCGGGCGCATATTCGATCAACCTGTTATACTCCCGGTACAACCTGCCCCCGGGGGCGACGCTTCATATCTACAATGAAGATCGCAGCATGACAATCGGTGCGTTTACCGACCGCAACAACAAGGACCACGGGGAAATGGCCACTGCCCCGGTCAAAGGCGATGTTTGTATTGTTGAGTATTATGAACCCGCTGAAGTAGCCGGGCTGGGTGAACTGGAGATCAGCCGGGTGGTTCATGCTTACAAGGATATTTTCAGTTGGTTTGAAAAAGGGACTGACGGCTTCGGACAATCCGGTTCGTGCAACAACAATGTGAATTGTCCCGAAGCCGCCGACTGGCAGGATGAGAAACGGGGCGTAGCCATGGTGTTGCTGTCGGGCGGCAGCCGCTGGTGCACCGGGTCGCTTATCAACAATGTACGTCAGGACGAGACACCATATTTCCTGACCGCCAATCACTGTCTCGGCAGTTCCAATACATGGATATTCATGTTCAACTATGAGTCCCCTTCCTGCTCCAATATCGACGGCCCGACCTATATGACCACACAGGGTTCTACTCTTCTGGCCAGTTATTCGTCAAGTGATTTCGGTCTTCTCCTGTTGAACGAACAGCCCCCGGAAAGTTACGCTCCTTATTACAACGGCTGGTCCAACATAGACTCGCCCGCAACTTCGGCAGTCGGGATCCATCACCCCTCCGGAGACATCAAGAAAATTTCGTGGGACTATGACCCGGTGACCTCGGCCAACTATCTGCAGACATCCGGCACGACTCATTGGCGTATCGGTCAGTGGGACGACGGCACCACCGAACCCGGTTCATCCGGTTCGCCTCTTTTCGACCAGCAACATCGCATTATCGGTCAGCTTCACGGCGGCTACGCCTCATGTGCCAGCCTTACCTCCGACTGGTACGGAAAACTCGCCCTCTCCTGGACAGGCGGCGGCGCGTCTTCAAACCGCCTCAGAGACTGGCTCGACCCGGACAATACCGGGGCCCAGGTGCTCGATGGCTGGGATCCTTACGCCGGTGTCAACATTACGCACACTCCGCTTAATGACACCAAGGATACGCTCAACGACTACCAGGTCCTGGCGGTGATAACTTCCAACGCCGCCCTGGTACCCGACTCGTTGTTACTTTATTACAACGCCGGCTCCGGCTGGATTCTCGACACTCTGGCTCCGGGGGTAGGACAGGATGAATACGTGGGATATATCGCCTCACAATCGCCCGGTACGAATATCGATTATTACCTGTTCGGCCTGGATGCAAACGGCAAAGCGGACACTACCGAGACTTTCACCTTCCGGGTGATCGATTACGCGGTGATCGTATCACCGGGGAACGACAGCCAGTATCAACCGGCCTACGACACTGCCTGGTATAACCTGACTGTAACCAACGATGGTGTCCTCGATGACAATTACACTCTCTCTTTTTCCGGTAATAGCTGGAGTACTGCTCTATGGGATGAAACAGCGACCGTTCCGGTCAGCAGTACCGGGAACCTGTCGGCTAACCAATCTTTCAATTTCGTGGTCAGTGTCGAAGTACCCTACAGCGCCTTCGGAGATTTCGACAGTGTTCAGGTGCTGGCCACCTCCCAGTCAGATCCGGTGCGAACAGCCGGAGCGAACCTGAAAACATACTCCAACGGAACTACCGGGACCTTTCCATGGACCGACCATTTCCCGGATGACACCCTGTTCCAGATTCGGTGGATTTACAATTCCGGCGCTGTAGTATCTTTCGAGGCGGTCGATCCACCTTCACCGCCGTACGCGCTGAATCTTAACGGAGAATACGACACGATTGTCAGTCAGCCGATAGATTTAACCGGCCAGAGCGGCGCAGTTCTTTCATACTATTATGAGCGCGGCGGCGCCGGTGATCCGCCGGCCGACGGTGACGATCTCTGGGTCGATTATTACAACTCAAGCGGAGTCTGGGTAAACCTCAACACTCACTACGGCAGCGGCCCCACCATGACCGATTTCGAACTGGCTTTTGCCGATCTTCCGGCTGATGCTTTGCACAACGGATTCCAGATCCGTCTTCGTTCGGCCGGGGACTGCTCCACCTGTGATGACTGGTATGTCGATAATATCCGCGTCGATTTCGCTCCGGCTATCGCGGCGGCGCCCGGGGCTTTGTTTGAAACGCTGGTTCAGAGTGATTCCTCGACTCAGGAACTGGTGATCGATAACTCCGGCCAGGGTAACCTGGACTACAGTGTCAAGGTCCGGTTCCCCCTGAAAAACTCGACTCTGTTTGATAACCTGGTTCAGTCCGGCCGGGTGGAACCGGCCAATCACGATCAACCGTTCGACAATAACTCCGGTCCTGAAGCCAAGGGAATCGAATCAGGCAACACCGGGGTTCAGATTCTATACAATGCCGGTGGTCCCGACGCTTTCGGGTATTTCTGGATCGACTCCGATGAACCGGGCGGCCCGACCTTTGCCTGGGAGGATGTATCGACAACCGGCATCGACATGGTCGGCGGGCTTAACGATGACAATTATATTGGTCCGATCGAACTCGGCTTTGATTTCCCGTTCTACGGCAACATTTACAATTACTTCTACCTCGGATCGAACGGTATAATCGGCTTCACCCCCACCGACATGAACGCCCGCACGGAAACGCCGCTTCCAAATATAGCTACGCCGAACAATATGATCGCCCTGCTGTGGGACGATCTTAACCCCGATGATGCCGACAACCCGAACGCTCATGTCTATGTAGATACTACCGGCGGACGATGTGTCATTCAGTTCGTTGATTACGCCGAGTATGGCGGTGCGGCCGGGGATGTCATGAACGCCGAGATTATACTGGAAGCCGATGGTTCGATCAAACTGCAATACCTGAGCATAGCCCCCGGTTTTGATATCCTCTCCTGCGCGGTTGGAATAGAAAACTCCGACGGCACCGACGGCCTCGAGATGGTTTACCAATCATCCTACCTGCATGACAATCTCGCTATCCGGATTGTCAATCCATACCAGTGGCTGGCCGTAGACAAGACCTCCGGTATCGTAGGCCCGGGTGAATCTGACACGGTGCTGTGCAAATTTCTCACGGCTGAGCTTGACACCGGTCTGTACACTGCGACTATCACCGTAGCTTCCAACGATCCGGACCCAATCGACAACCCGCTGGATATTCCGGTTGAACTGACAGTCACCGCCACCGGTCCCGGATATGTCTGTGGTGATGTGGACAATGACGGCGACGGACCGAATATCGGAGACCTGGTTTACCTGGTCGATTTCATGTTCAACAGCGGCCCTCCGCCTGCTTTTGAAGCCTCTGCCGATGTTGACGGTGCGAGTGGTCTCGATATAGCCGACCTGGTATATCTTGTGGACTTCATGTTCAATGTCGGCCCGGCCCTGAACTGTCCATAAGCTATTCGATAAAGAATACTTCACATACAAAACGGCCGCCTGAACAGGCGGCCGTTTTCTTCAGAAGGAACCGCCATATTTTTCCGGAATACTCATAATCAACAAAAGGTCGCGGGAGGTTTTTTCAAGTATCGTTTCGATCAGCCGATACCGACACTATATGGCTGAAACAACTACCCGCAAAACCATACTATATGGCAACGTCCTGGATTCGGAAGCGCGGCGTGAAATAGAGAGCGAGGCATCCGATCGGGGCAGCGTAATCTCCTGGGAAAGTAAGCCGGTGCCCTATGAGGCCGATTCCGGAGTCTCATTGGTGTTCGTCGATCTCGATGATCCCGACCTGGCCGCCCCGAAGTTTCTCATGTCTGTAGCCACTTCAGGTTCGAGCACCACGGTTGTAGGGAAATCATCCAACCCTACCCTAAAGTTGTCGCAACGAGTTTCAAAATTCGGTGTCGCTGAGATATTAACAGGCGAACAGTGCCTGTCACGTTTACATAAGTTTCTCAGGGAGATTGAAAAGCAACCTCCTGAAACTGTAGCCACGTCAACCAGATACGGTATCGATGCCCTTGTCGGGGACTCTCCTCAGATGGCCGGAATTAGAAAAACCATCACCGCTCTGTCCGAGGTCGATTTCCCAAGCGCTCTCATTCTCGGTGAAACAGGTTCAGGAAAGAGCCTGATATCCAAAATACTCCACCACACCGGTACCAGAGCGGCCAGCAATCTGGTTGAAGTAAACTGTTCAGCCATCCCGGATGATCTGTTTGAAACTGAACTGTTCGGACACTCCCGCGGCGCCTTTACAGACGCCAAGCGTGCAAAAATGGGGTTGTTTGAATATGCTCAGCACGGCACCCTGTTCCTTGACGAAGTAGGCAACCTTTCACCGGCGGCCCAGGCGAAACTGCTGAAAGTCCTCGAAGACAAGAAGCTCAGAAAAGTGGGGGAGGTTGAAGAGGTAGATATCGATGTCAGGGTTGTAACGGCAACCAATCTCGATCTTCATGAGGCTATAAAAGAAGGGGCATTTAGGGAGGATCTGTACTACCGGTTGAATCTGCTTACTATCGAGGTTCCGCCGTTACGTGAGAGGCCTGAAGATATTGGTTGTTCTGTCAAACACTTCCTGAAATACTTTTCTACCTTATACTGTAAACCAAATACAACTTTGGATGATAAAGCCCTGTCCCTAATGGAAAAATATCACTGGCCCGGCAACATACGTGAACTCAGCAACGTAATTGAACGCGCCGTTTTGCTGGCCGGGAATAAGATTATCAGACCAAAGGACATAAAAAGCGCTTTTTCCAACAGCCGGATTACTCCGGCCGATCGTCGACAAATCACGATTGACATCCCCGCTCAGGGATTATCATTAAGCGAGATTGAAAAAAATATCGTTCTTCAGGTTCTCAATATGTTTCAGTGGAACAAATCAGAAACCGCCAAATTTCTGAACATTTCACGACCCCGACTGAGACGTATCATTGGTGACGCCGAACTGGAACAAAACCGCCGATCAACGTAATATCGGTACAATTCGTTCCAAACGGAAAAACTCGCCCTAACTCCCCGTGTATCAACCCGAATCCACCCATATAGCCGATCCACTGGAATGATTTGTTCCGAAGACCGTCAAGTCCCGGCTTATAATCAGTAAGCGAATCCGCCCGACAAGTCATTCCCCTGCTTAGATTTACCTGAAAAAGCAACCGTCGGCATCAACCTTGCAAATAAGTCCGGCAGATTGAACAACAAATAGTGTTCAGGCACTAAAATCAAGGAGTTTGCACATGCGTAATCGTCACCTCAATCAATTGTCGTTCATCCTCGCCGTGATCGCCATATTCGCTCTGGCGCTGGTAGCCGGCTGCTCGCGCAGCCCGCTGAGCACCGACAATGCCCCCGTCGAACCTAAGTTGCTAACCCGGGCGTCTGCCCCCGATGGTTCCCCGATGTTTTCACCCATGCCGATGTACGGTGAAGCAGTTATCTCGTCCGCAACCGGCGGAGAACTTTCACTTCATGATGTAACGCTCAGCGTTCCGGCCGGAGCAACTCCCAACGATACTCTGTTCAGTATTACAATACCTGATCCTAACGTATTCTACAATGACTTCGGCACCGACGGTTTGGTGTTCGATCGACCGGTCAAGGTCACTATGTCTTACCGCGACGCTGACCTGACCAATGTCAACGAGTCAACCATTCGTATTGTATGGATTGATGAAACGTCCGGCCAGATGCAGGATGTCAATTGTGTTGTCGATCGTGTAAACAAGACTGTCACCGGCTACCTGAACCATTTCTCGGCCTACGGTTTGATTTCAGACTAAGGAATACCTCTAACCGCTTAAACCAAAAAGTGGAAAATACAATGAACGAGCTGACTACAAAACCCGCAAGCCGCGAATCAGAGTCGGGCATCACCGACGGTGTGACGCTGCTTGAACTCGCCCGGGGTTGGCTCCAGCAAGGAAATCCGGTAGTAGCGATAGATCTTCTGAAGTCTGCCATCACTTCTCCAGAAGCAGAGAAAGACGAGCAGATTCGCGCGAGCATTCTTAAAGAGACCGGACGCACCCACATGATGCAGTCCGAATGGGAGCAGGCGGAAGCTTTTTACCTTGAAGCCCAGCGTGTTTTCAAATGCATTGATAACCTGCAGGGTGCCGCCGAGTGCGCGCGCAATCGCGCCAACGCCTTTTTTCAACAGGGTGACTATGGAAAATCAGAAGAACTATGTCAACTGGCGTTACAGTGGGCAACAGAGATTTCCAACTATCAGTTGAGAGCTACAATATTGAATACCCTCGGTGCAATAAAGTCTGCGACCGGTAATCATCGGGAAGCCATCAAGGTCTTCAGGCTCTGCTTATCCGACTTTGAAAGTTCCGGGAATAGTATTCGCCAAGGTTATGTCCTGCTCAATATAGGCCTTGCCTTGACGGAACTTGGTGACTACTCAGAAGCAATCGGCAATCTTAACAGGGCATTGGCCATCGCCCTGACCGAGAAAGATTTGCACCTGGTGGAAATCTGCTATCAGAACATTGCCAAATCATACTATGCGCAAAAGCAGACCAGTCTGGCTAAATCCGTAATCGATACCGCCAGAAAGATCCTCCCCGGACTAAATTCTATCGCGTTGACAACCGAACTCAACATTATCGACTGCCGTATTCTTCGAGCCATGGGGCACCTGGAAGCGGCTTCGGAATTGCTGGAGCAGACATGTAAGATTGCCCGCCAAAACGACCTTCATGCTCTGGAGGCGGAAGCACTTTTTGAGCAGGGTCAACTGGCCAGGGAGATCGGCGAAACCGAACAAGCGGCTGTTAAACTTAACGCTGCCGCCAGCCTGTTTCGACAGATGGGAATGGATCACCAGTTTCAGGAAGCAATACAGACCCTGAACCGACTGAAAAGCCGAAAGGATGAATAAGGTCAACAACAATTGCCGGAGCGGGGAGTCGATGAGCAACGACTCTCACCTACAACTTCCGAACAGCACCCAATCCGGCGAGAAGTCGGATTGGGTCGCTACTATAAGTAATCTGATGACTCTGGCTAAAAAAGCCAATTCGTCATTCGAATTCGACCGGGCCATAGACTACCTGTGTACTCTGGAGGAAATCTGGAACACCAAGGATCTGCCCGATTTCTCGAAAGAGTTGCGTATCGAGCTTCATCTGGAGAAGGGCAAAGCGTATTCATCTCAGGGTAAACTTGACTCGGCTATTTCCGAATACCAGAAGACACTCGAGTATTGTCGTGATTCCGACCAGCTCAAGACCCGCTCGGAGACATTTGTTCAGATCGGACAGCTCCTGGCCAGGCGTGGCGACTATGACCGCGCGCTGGGCTATCTCCAGAGAGCTATCGGAGCCTATCGCCGGCTTGGCGACCAGGTGGGTATCTGTAAAGCGTTAAGAAACCTCGGGGTGGTTTATGTCGAGCTTGGCGAATTCGAAGAAGCCGAGGTCACTTACCACAACGCCATCGAACAGGCCAGAAAGACCGATGACAAGATCCTGTATGCAGACATGGTCAACAACCTCGGCACGATCCTGAACATGAAAGGCAATCGCCGGGAAGCCCTCACCCACTACCTCGAATCCCTGAATATTTATAAAGCGCACGACGAGATCAGAAAAACAGCCTACACCGAAAATAATCTCGCTATTTCATTCGCCGAACAAGGGATGAAACAGGAAGCGTTTGAGTACTTTCGCCGCGCTTACAAAACCGCCGCAAGCATCAAGGATGCTTCTCTCACTCTGATCGTTGACATTAACCTTGCTGACCTGTATCTACAAAAAGATTCTCTAACCGAAGCTAAGCATCACTGTCGCAAAGCCGAACAGTACTTACTGGAATCCGGGCTTAAGAACGGACATCTGGTGGAAACACAGAAAATAGCCGGGAAGATCGCATTCGAAGAACAGCAATTCGAGACGGCGCTCAGGCAGTTCAACCAGGCGCTGGAGACCGCCCGGGAAGTGGGAACCCAGTTCCTCGAAGCAGAAGTCCTTCTGGAAAGAGGTAAACTCTATGCCGCGAGGGACCGTCATTTCGACGCTCTCAATGATCTGGAATCATCTTACCGAATCTATAACACCCTGCACGCTGAGGGCAAACGCGAACAGACGGAACAGGTTATCGATTCAGTTGAGAAGTTGTACCTCAACATCTTCGATACAATGGCCCGAGAGGTTGACCACAAGGACAAGTATACCAAAGGCCATTCTGATCGTGTCTCATCATTGTCGCTCCTGCTGGCCCGGGAGGTCGGCCTTCGCGGCACCGCCCTTAAAACTGTCGTGGCGGCGGCTCTGTTGCACGATATCGGAAAAATCAAAATCGATGATGGGATCCTCAAAAAAGCCGGCAAACTGACTGACGACGAATACAAAGAGATCAAAAAACATCCTCAACTTGGAGTCGAAATACTTAAAGGAAAAGACTTTCCCTGGGATGTTAAACCGCTGATCCTCGGTCACCATGAACGAATCGACGGCCGCGGCTATCCTCAGAGACTGAAAGGCGAGGATATACCTTTGGGGGCGCGGATTATCTGTATCGCCGACGTATTCGACGCCCTCACCTCCGACCGGGTCTATCGCGCCGCCTTTGACACTGAAAAAGCTCTGAGCATCATGGAAGAAGACTCCGGCAAAATGTTCGATGCCGTACTGTTGAAACGCTTTGCCGAGATGATTCGCAAAGGAACAGCCGACCCAGTAATCAACTCTCGTACGAGATCGGACGAAATGTACAGCATCTGGTCACAGTGCTTGGATGGATCATTAGACGGCAAAGAATCCTCCCCTGTCATTTCACAACCGGCGTGACCGGTCCGACCACCGTCAGACAGAGTTACCAATTTCCCTTACTGAACTTCTTCTATGGAGAATCAAGAACTGAGAACAACCCCATGACAGGTCAACTCCGTCGTACACGCAGGGCAGACAGATAATCGGAAAAGATATCGTCAATATCGGCCATTGTACTGATCTGAAACAGCTTCGGGCGTAAACTCGAAGCTCCGGGGAATCCTCTTGTATACCAGCCGAGATAACGACGCATTTTGACAATACCGCGCGGCTCACCATACTCCGCCACCATGAGCGAGGCATGTTTTCGAGCGATGGCGATACTGTCGGCTATTGTTGGCTCTGCGGGCGGTTCTCCCGTCTCGATGAAATAATGCATCTGCCGAAAAATGTCAGGATTCCCCAGGGCCGCACGGCCCACCATAACCCCGTCACAGCCTGTCTCTTCAAGCATACGGCGCGCATCTTCGGGCGTACGAACATCGCCGTTACCGATTACCGTTATATCAACTGAATCTTTGAGTTCTTTGATAGCTGTCCACTCGGCCTTACCGGAGAACCCTTTCGATCGGCTTCTTGCGTGCAGAGTCACAGCCGCAACGCCGCACTTCTGAGCTATCCGACCAACCTCGACAAAAACCGGATGATCGTCCTTCCACCCGGTTCGGATCTTGATACTGACCGGCGTTTCTCCCGCCCCTTCAACCGTCGCCGCGATTATCTCACGGGTAAGGCCCAGATCCTTCAGTACCGCTGCCCCGCCGTTTTTATTGACTACCTTTTTGACCGGGCAGCCGAAGTTGATATCTACCAGGTCCGGCTTGAAATCCCGGACTGTAATCTCAGCGGCTTTTCTCATCGATTCCGGGTTGGCTCCGAAAAGCTGTATTCCTATCGGTCGTTCGTCCTCCCGGAAGGCCATCATCTCACGGGTTCTGGCCTGATTCCGTATAAGACCCTCGGAGGAAATCATTTCCGTAAAGGTCACAGCCGCCTTCGCCTGTATCGCCATAACCCTGAACGGACGGTTGGAAACACCGGCCAGTGGGGCCGAAAGCACCCTGCCGTTCAGGTTCAGATTTCCTATTCTCATGCCGACAATATAAGCATGTGTCGTATGTACAGCAAGGGCGTGCATCGACTTCCGGCTATGGATGGCCAGACACAAGAAAGCATTAGGCTTAAGTAAAAAGTTCGGTCCATACACGAAAGGATTCTCTCATGCCGGAGATTACTGTAAAGTATGAGGATAAGGTCATTGAGCGCGTAGTTACGGAGAAAAAGCGTATCTCCATCGGACGCGGGAATGACAACGACATAGTCCTGGAAAATCGCGGCGTATCTCGTAAACATGCTTTGATCGAGTTTAACGACAAAGCGGCCGTCCTGATCGATAACGAATCGCTCAACGGCACCTTTGTTAACAGTCGTAAGGTTTCAGAAGAAGTCCTGCGTGACCAGGATATCATCACCATCGGCAAGTATTCCCTGATATACAACACCGAAACCAGCCAGGAAGGCAGTGATCCGGCCAGTTATGACGGCACCATGGTGCTCAACACCAGGCAACAGAAGAAATTGCTGGAAAACGACAGAATCGAGCGGAAGATTGTTGAAAAATACGGCGGCTCGGTTCTTCTGGGTATGGAAAACGCCGATTTCTCAGAGTACCGTCTGGATCGCGAGGTTTCGACGGTAGGCAAAGCCAAGTTTGTGCATATCAGAGCCAAAGGTTTCTTTCTGTCCGGCATCCAGGCCAAAATAGTGAAAGAGGGACAGGTTTTCTCGATCGTCAATCTCGGCAAACAGGGGAAACTAAAGGTAAACGGCGAACCAACAACGCAGAGTGTTCTTAAAAACGGCGATCTGATTACTGTCGGCAAAACAGTATTCAAATTCGTGGAAGGTAAAAATTGATGAAGTATGGCCTGATCTCCGATATCCATGGGAACCTGGAAGCGCTTACAGCCGTACTTCGGGACATAGAAAAGCAGAAAGTGGATAGTGTGCATTGCCTCGGAGATGTCGTCGGGTACGGCGCAGATCCGGCTCGCTGCCTGAAAATGGTGAAGAAGCAGTGCGACACTGTCCTCATGGGAAATCACGACTACGCTGCCATAGGTGTCCAGCCTTACGACAGCTTCAACAGGGCGGCTCAGGCTGCTACTGAATGGACACGACAGGTTCTGGACGACAAGAGCATGGCCATAATCGCCGATTTTGAAATGGAACGATCCCTGGACGATATGTACCTCGTCCACGCTTCACCCTACGAACCGGAAGAATGGCATTATATTTTAACAGAAAATGACGCGGACGAGGCTTTCTCGCATCTCTCTCAAAACATCGGGTTTTTCGGGCATTCACATATTCCGACAATCATCCAGGAAAAATCTGATGGAACCACCAGGATGCAGGCCGGTCACGATGTATCGCCGGATCGGGAAAGACGGTATCTGATAAATATCGGTTCCGTCGGTCAGCCTCGCGACAATGACCCCCGGGCCTGTTACGTTATATTCGATTCTGATGAATATGAGATAGAGTTCCACCGTGTCGAGTATGACATCGAGAACGCCCAACGCAAGATGAGTGAGGCCAGACTGCCGTCAAACCTGATCAGCCGTCTTTCAGCCGGTACCTGAAAAGGATAAACCATGAGCAAGTATACATCCTACATCCTTTTTCTTCTGATCTCCATCTTTGTGGTGATCTTATACATCAACAACTTCGGGCCCCTGGTCGGTCTTCAGCAGACGCTGACCGACATGATAGTGGCTATGACGACCGAAGACGATATGAGTTCCAATGTCGTGCTGATCAAAGTCGACGGTCGTGCTCAGGATGAATACGGTTCATGGCCCTGGAACAGGGATCGTATCGCCGACTTACTGGCCGCCGCCGCTTCAGCCGAGCCGAAAGTGATTGTCGCCGACTTCGATTTAGGTGAGGATGCGTACCAGGATTCAGCCGGTTATACAGGTATTCTGGCGGGACAACTGTCATGGATGGAAAATGTTGTCCTTACTTACTACATAGCATTGTCCACTTACCGCAGCGGCAAAACGAACAACCCTGATCACCTGTTCAACTTCTCGCTCGGCATCGACAACCCTCTGGGGTTGATGGAAGAAGACGCCAGTCTTCAGGTTCGCAAAGTGTACCTTCCGGCCAACAAATTACTGGAAAAAGACCCCTATCTGGCGTTCAATTATATTATGCCGGACGAAGACCGTATTCTGAGGCATCAGCCTTTACTGATGAACTACGAGGGATACTACTACCCTTCAACACCGCTGATGGCGACCACTATCTACTATGGTCTCAGAACAGCTGATGTCCTGGTTGTCGAGCAAGCTCGTATAGACATTCCGGGGCATGGCAGTATTCCCATCACTATGAACAGTTCATGCTATATCAGGCACTACTCTCCATCCACATTCCGACAGTATTCGGCAGCGGATGTCCTGGCGGAAGGATTCGATTTCAATGTCCTTAAGAATAAAGTCATAATTGTTGCTGTTGATGATCCGTCCTACACCGAGTCATTCAAGACACCGGTGGAGCCGACCACTCCCGGATACGTCGTTACAGCCAGCGTAATAGAGAATCTGCTCAGGCAGAACGTAGTGGATGTCAAACCTTCCGGGACCGGGATAAACCTGCTGATCCTTTTCCTGCTCGGTGGCTTGCTCGCCTTTATCCTCCCTCAGATTCAGTTGATGTACCGGTTTATAGTATTGATCGGAGGACTGATTATCCTCGGTAACGTAAACTACTTTATGATAAATTCGTTCAACGTAGCCCCGACAACGTTGTTTGTCGGCCTTGAGCTTATCCTGTTCATGTTTGCCGCCGCAATACTTGATTCAGATTTCCTCAAGGGAGATACCGAAACCATCAGCGCCAAGGCGTCCGCAGCTACTGAACTTCCCCGGTCGAAGAAGCCGAAACCTGCCGAATCCACCATGACCCATGAAGTCCCGGTACGTGAAATTGTAGCCAGTGCGAATGACCCGGAAAACCTGGAGACAGCGTTGCTGAGTGTCGATGATGATTCCGGCCGGGTGAACGCCGCGCCACCAGCTACGGAACACGCGATGGCGGACCATCAGGCTATCGACATCGATACCACCGTCGATGAAACCAGCGCAACACCGGCCGGCGCAGACATTCCTTCCGAACAGCTTCAGGAGCGGCAAATCGATGCCGACATATCGCTTGATCGTCCCGATGCAACCAACGCACCTGAGATAATTTCTCCTCAATCATCATCCAACGACGTGGACACTTTTGTCGAATCCGGTCCCGTAGAACAGACGCCATCAACGCCGTCGACCGGCGTACCGACTATTCAGTCGGCTGATCAGTTGAAGAGTCTGGGACGTTACCAGATCACAGGCATTCTCGGCAAGGGGGCAATGGGTACGGTATATCGGGGTGTCGATCCGGCCATCAACCGTCCGGTAGCTCTCAAAACAATCAGGCTCGATTTCGTGAGTGACCCTGAGGAGATGGAAGAGCTGAAAATACGACTCCACCGCGAAGCACAGGCGGCAGGTAAGTTGTCGCATCCGAATATCGTGACAATTTATGACGTCGGCAGCGAAGGGCACCTCCAGTATATTGCTATGGAATACCTTGAGGGACGTACCCTTGAAGACATGATCAAGAAAAAGACCAAGTTCAACTATCGGATTATCGCCGAAATAATAATGCAGATATGCTCGGCTCTCGAGTACGCGCACCAACAGGGAATCGTGCACCGCGATATCAAACCGGCCAATATCATGATCACCAGGGACTATCGGGTCAAAGTGATGGACTACGGTATCGCGCGCGTGGAATCCAGTTCCATGACCAAGACCGGTATCGCAATGGGAACGCCTAACTACATGTCGCCGGAACAGCTCAAAGGGCTGGCCTCCGATCAACGCGCCGACCTGTTCAGCCTCGGTGTCGTTATGTATGAGCTGCTTCTCGGACGGCGACCGTTCAAGGGTGAAAATATCACATCACTGATTTACTCTATCCTGAACGATGAGCCGAAGAAACCGTCAAATATCAGCCCGCAGGTTCCACTGTTGTTCGACCGTATAATCGATCGCGCCCTCAAGAAAAACCCGGCGGAGCGGTACCAGAAGGCCGGAGAAATTACTAATGATCTGAAGGACTTTGTACGGGCGTTTGCCGGCAAGAGCTGATCCGACATATCCGCTTATCAGATACAACAAAGCCGCCGTGACTGAAATCACAGCGGCTTTTTTCAGCTGTAATATTTCGTTTATTCTTTTGTATCCTTGTCCGCAGTCAAAATATCTTCAACCAGTGACATCGCGACGCCAGAAAGCATGGCCTCGACTCCCAGTTGCGTAAAATCCGACGATATAAGATCGCGATGCATCCCGCCGTACAGAGAACAGGAGGCGCCCCGTTCCACTACCAGCCCGGAAAGCTGGTCTTTCTGCTCGGAGACAAAAGTTACTTCGCCCAATTCATTGGAGATAACATAACCGGTGCAATTATGAAGCTGAAGATGCGAATTGCCGGTGTAAACAACAACCAGCATACCCCGCACCTTACCCAGCGTCACCTCGGGATACACCTGGAGGACGAGCGTTCGTTTCTCTTCGTCGTTGGCAAGCTTGAGGCGATAATGATCCGCTTCGAAACTCACCGACTCAGCGGCGAGAACTTTACCGATCTTGTCGGCATCGGACTGGTTGAAGCTGGCACTCATACAATACGGGATATCGCTGAATTACTCCGGTTTCTTATTGACACTGTTGCTCTGATGATTATCAACCTGCGGCGGTTGGCTTTTCGGCAAATCATCAAGCGAACCTTTCAATTCATCGGTAGTCTCTCTCACCGATTTTTTGAACTCACGAATACCTTTCCCCAGCCCTGACGCGATCTCAGGTAATCTTTTCGCACCAAACAAAAGCAATATCGCCACAAAAACCAGCGCCAATTCCCAGGGGCCCAGGCCAAACATGGTACACCTCTTTAGTTCTCAGACGGTTTACAGGTACCACCATCGGAAATAGACAATCACCAAAAGCACTACCAGTACCGACATGAAGTTAATCCTCAAGGTCAACCCCAAGGTAAAGGAAATAGCATAAAAATCAACCTTAAAGGTATCGCAACCGATTTCAACGGACTTGGTAAACAATGTCTTGGCCGCTCCCGGAGGCAGAAAAGTCCCGATTATGTCCCCAACCAGTCCGCCGATAACCGCCCCAAGAATAAGAGCTACGATAATAAATGTAATTTCCCGTTTTTTCATCGGCCGGCCGCTCCCGCCGGTTGCGTACAGGCCGCCCGGACCGAATCAAGTATTTTCAAGCCATCGACCGAACCGAGGACAGGCTCTACCGCCCGCTCCGGATGCGGCATCATACCGAGTACATTGCCCTCGCGGTTTATTATCCCGGCGATATTATTGATTGAACCATTCGGGTTGGCTTCATCGGTCACCTGTCCGTCACGGTCACAGTACCTAAACAGGACCTGGCCGTTGTCTTCGAGTTCACGGATGTTCTCATCCTGAAAGAAATAGTTTCCCTCGCCGTGCGCGACAGGCATTTTAAGCACCTCACCAACCGTACATTGATTGGAGAACCGCGTATCCGACCGTTCCGTTCGCAGGTAAACCTGTTTGCAACTGAACCTGAGATGACGATTGCGCATAAGCGCCCCGGGAAGCAACCCGCACTCGGTCAGCACCTGAAAACCGTTACAAATTCCGATCACCATTCCACCGGAGTTCGCGAATTTTATCACTTCGTCCATTATCGGTGAGAACCGGGCGATTGCACCGGCACGCAGATAGTCGCCATAAGAAAATCCGCCCGGCAGGATGACCAGATCCGCCCCGGCCAGATCGGTCGATTTATGCCAGAGAAACTCCGCCTGTTCCTTCTGGATATGCTTCACCGCGGCATAGGAGTCGTAATCGCAATTGGAGCCGGGAAATGTGACGACACCAACCTTCACTTAACTTTCTCCACCTTGTACTTTTCGATTACCGGGTTGGCCAGAAGTCTGGAGCAGACCTCATCGATTTTGCGGTCGATATCGGCTCCGTCGGCGTCGATTTCCAGCTCGAAAAAACGTCCCGAGCGAACCGACACGAAATCATCGTAGCCCATCTGCCTAAGCGCCTTGTGAATTGTCACTCCCTGCGGATCCAGCACCCCGTCTTTGAGGCTGACATAGACAACTGCTTTTTTGTTCTTACCCATCTAAGTTCTTTCTGTCGCTTCGATGTCTCAGGTACGGCCGTCCGGTAACTTTTTCCACCGACTTGTTGAACAGCCGCCAGAACTCCCTTACAATTCCAAACAATATATAGCCCGCGCAAACCGGAAACAACAACAGTCTTGGACGGAACAGCACCGACGCCCCGGCTATCAGTATCAACACCAGTTTTATTCGATTCTCCGGACTGGTGAACTTGTCCGGCAAGGCATCATACTGCACCTGCGACACCATAAGGAAGGAAAACAGAATGATCATCGAAACCAAAACCTGACCATATTGCAGTCCGCCCCAGACTTCATAACAGAAGATTATATATGAAACAAGCGGCACCGCCGCCGCCGGCACCGGCAGACCAAGGAAATCTTTCTTTTCCTCTGTTTCAGCCATTATGTTGAAACGAGCCAGCCGATACGAGGCGGCCATAATGTACACCACCGAAACCAGCCAGCCCCATTTGCCCAGATCGTTGAGTTTGATGGCGTAAACAACGACCGCCGGGGCGATACCAAACGACAGAAAATCAGCCAGCGAGTCCAGCTCTACGCCGAACTGCGATGTACCGCCGCTTAAACGAGCCACTTTGCCGTCAAGAGCATCAAGAAAAGCGGCCAGGATGATCAGCCAGCAGGCAGTAGTGATATTACCCTCGAATGAAGACAGGATAGCCAGAAAACCACAGACCACGTTGCCCATGGTAAACGTGCCGGGGAATATTCCTCTATAGTTCGACATTGGTTGCCTGTGATGAATCAGCCTGACCGGTTACCCTGTCGGCGAGCTTACCGATTATAGTACTGCCGCCTTTGACGTGGTCTCCCGTTGAAACTGTAATCTCGGCATCAGCGGGCACAAACAGCTCGGTGCGTGAGCCGAATTTGATCATCCCGAACCGGTTGCCGGTAGTTACTTTATCCCCTTCGCTCAGCTTGCAGATAATCCTGCGCGCGATCAATCCGGCGATCTGCTTGACTATCAGCCTCTGTCCATCAGGCATAGTTATGCCTATTTCAGTCTGTTCGTTTTCTTCGGACGCTTTGTCAAGAAACGCCTTGAAGAATTTTCCGGGGTTATATTTGACATATTCAACCGTACCGCCTGCAGGAATCCTGTTGATATGGACATCGAACACCGACAGAAAAATCGACACTTGCCATGCCGGCCCTCCTATGAACTCATTATGCTCCACTTTCTCCACACTCAGGATACGGCCATCGGCCGGGGATACCAGCACCCCCTCCGTCTGAACGGCCGTTCGCGGCGGATCACGAAAGAAAAAAGTCGAGAAAACCGTAAGCAGGGCAAAAAGGCTTGAAACAACCGCCAGCAAACGACTGTCAAACCGACTGGCCAGCAGGAGTAAAACCACGGTCAGGCCAAGAAGAACAAAGATGATCCCGAGTCCTTCGCGTGCAATCATTTTCCGAACACCCGTTTGAAAATCTTGTCAACATTCCGCATGTAGTAATCCAGATCAAAACAGCTTTCGATTTCATCCGATGAAAGATACTTTGCAATCTCCCTGTCGGCATGAACATTGTCTCTGAACGAACCGTTGTTGTCCGCGGCGGCCATGGCGTTGCGTTGAACCATACGGTAGGCCTTGTCGCGGGAACCGACCGGACCGGTCAGCTTCAACAGCAACCGTTGTGAAAACACAACACCGCCGCGATAATAGACATTATCAAGCATCCGTTTCTTATCCACGACCAGTCCCTTGAGAAGGTCGACAAACTTTTGCAAACCGTAGTCGATAATAATCGTCGCGTCCGGAAGGATAATCCGCTCCACTGATGAGTGCGCGATATCTCTTTCATGCCACAGGGGCACATTCTCCATAGCCGAGACAGCATAACCGCGCAGCAACCGGGCGATACCGGTTATACGCTCGGCTGTGATCGGATTCCGCTTGTGCGGCATGGCTGATGAACCTTTCTGTCCCCGGGTGAAACCCTCGGCCATCTCACCGATCTCGGTACGCTGCAGATTACGGATTTCAGTGGCGAACTTTTCAAGCGAAGAGCCCAGCAGAGCGAGCGATGCTATGTACTCGGCATGCCGGTCGCGCTGGATAACCTGAGTTGATACTTCGGCGGGACGTAGTTTCAGACGACGGCACAGGTCGGCTTCGATCCTGGGGTCGACATTGGCGAAATTCCCGACCGCGCCGGAGATCATCCCTACCGCCACGTTTTTAGCCGCCGCTTTGAACGTTTCGCGCCGGCGGCTCAGCTCCGTATACCAGACTGCAAATTTCAACCCGGCCGTTGTCGGTTCCGCCAGCACGCCGTGCGTTCGACCGATACACGGCGTCCTGCGATGTTTCACGGCCAGACGTTTGATCTGCTTCAGCGCTTGGTTGATTTTCCTGTCGATCAGTTCCGAGGCCCTTTTCAGCGTAAGCGAAAGAGCGGTGTCGAGCATATCCGAAGAAGTCATGCCGAAGTGCAGGTACTTTGCTTCTTCACCGACAAACTCAGACACGGAAGTCAGAAAAGCGATCACATCATGGTTGACCTCGGCTTCGATTTCATTGATTCGGTCAATATCGAACTTCGCTTTTTTTTCAATCACTTTGACCGCCGCCGCCGGTATCACACCGTAACGAGCCATCGCCTTAGCCGCACCGACCTCGACTTCCAGCCAGGTCCCGAACCTGGCCTCATCGGACCATAACGCCCCCATCTCAGGTAGTGTGTAGCGCTTGATCATCAGCCCTTCGGTACTTTCTCAGCGTCGGCCAGAAACTTAGCCAGCCCTATATCGGTCAGCGGATGTTTGATCAGTTTTGTGATAACGTCGTACGGCATGGTGATAATATCAGCGCCCATCATAGCCGACTCGACAAGATGCATCGGATGCCGCGAAGAAGCCACCAGCACCTCGGTTTCAAAATCGTAGTTGCGATAAATAGTCAGGATTCGTCCGATCAGATCCATGCCGTCGGATGAGATATCATCGAGCCTCCCGACAAACGGTGACACGAAAGCCGCCCCCGCCCTGGCCACCAGCAACGCCTGGGCAGGAGAGAACACCAGTGTGGCGTTGGTGCTGATTCCTTTGTCGGCGAGGGAGCGAATCGCCTTGAGACCTTCGAGTATAGTCGGAATCTTGACGACTATATTATCGGCGATAGCCGCCAGCTCCTCGGCTTCTTTAAGCATTCCGTCATGGTCGGTGGCGAAAACTTCAGCCGAGACCGGCCCCGGTACTATTTCGCAGATTTCTTTGAGCAGTTCACGGTACGGCCGTTTCTCTCTGGCGGCCAGCGACGGATTGGTAGTGACGCCGTCGAGCACACCCATCGCGGCGGCCGACTTGATTTCGTCAAGGTTAGCGGTATCAATAAAGAACTTCATCAGGCCTTTCCTTCGTCATATCCGACCGAGACAAGGTACAATCCCCGGGCCGGAGCGGTGAACACAACACGTTCGCACGAAGCGTTTTTTATGATATCCGCAAAGCTCTCCAAAGTCAAGTTATGCTTGTTGTCATCAGGTTCAAGACGAGCCAGGTTGACCATCGCAGCCACCAGGCCGCGCACCATGTGGTGCAGAAAACGGTTGCCGCGAATTTCATAAATCATCAGATCACCGACAAAAAACCAGCGTGAAAAGTCGATTGTACAGTGGTTGTCATCCTTTCGCGAGGCCGTCCGGCAAAAGGGACCGAAATCATGACGCCCGGCAATTATCTTCGCCGCTTCCTGAAGTTTCGACCGGTCAAGTGAGTACGGACACTCCCACCGCTGGTTACGATAAAGGGCCGAACGGTGCGGAGCCATCATATAACGATAGCGGCGAAATCGCGCACTGTACCGGGCGTGGAAATCAGGATCGACTCCCTCGGCTGATTTTATCACAATATCACTGTCAAGGTGATGGTTTATGGCGTCGCGGAACTTGTCCGTGGGCAGGCCGTGCTCGATAAAGAAATTCGCCACCTGCCCGAGCGCGTGAACCCCGGCATCGGTTCGCCCGGCTCCGATCAAATTAATGTCAAGGCCGGTGACAGCTTTAAGCGCCGCCTGAATTTCTCCCTGTACCGAACGGGCGTTGTCCTGCACCTGCCAGCCGGAATAGGCGGTGCCGTCGTACTCGATGGTCAGCCTGATATTCCGTTCGGCCATTTATCCCACCCACCAGAACGCAAGTCCTGCAAACATACATGAACCCACACAGAAAACAGTTTCACGGGCGGTGAAATGTGAACTCAGGTAGCTTGTGCGATCCCGCCCGGCATGGTAACCACGCGCCTGCATCGCCCGGGCAACATCATCGGCTCGCTGAACCGCCGCCACCAATACCGGAATAACTATGTAAGTGGATTTCCTGAGTCGGGCCAACAATGATCCGGAGAAATCAACTCCCCGTACTATTTGAGCATGTCGCACGGCATTGAATTCATCATACAGAATAGGTATAAACCTTATCGCCATGAATAAAACCATCGACAACTCAGCCACCGGCACACGGAGTCGAACCAGAGGTCTTAACATTTTCGAGAAAGCCTCGGCCAGTTCTGAAGGAGAGCTTGTCAGGGTCAGTAAAAAAGCAATCGAAACGAAAATCAGCAGACGCATTGAATAAAATCCGGCCAGCCGAACTGCTTCCGATGTTATCCGCCACCCGTATATTTCGAACAGGGCACTGGAGCCTTTTCCTGAAAAGATCAGATGATAAAAAGAGGTCAGGATGACCAGCCAGACCACCGGCCGCATACTCCGCAACAGACTGCCGAAGGTGATACCGCTAAGAATCAGCGAAAGGAACAGCCCCACGAGAATGATTCCGTAAAACAGAAACGAGTCGGTCAGCAAGGCCAGTATCATCACCAGCAAGATCGGAGCCAGTTTGGCGCGGGCATCGAGCCGATGCAAATAAGAATCAAGGGGGCGATACTGCCCGAGCAATACGGGTACGTTGGCGAACATCTATACAACTCTCTCTTACGGTTGAATATACCAGCCCCGATGAAATGAGTCAATCCGCTTAAGAACGCCTGATATCACCGCTATCGAGCAGGCTCTTCTTATTGCAGTGACATTTGGAGCAGGCCGACGGCTTCTCCGGCGGTCGCAGGGCACGTTTCACAAGGTAAACGACCGCACCCGTCACAGCCAGACCGATCAGGATTTGTTGCCAGATGATATCCATCAGTATCCCGCCGAATTAAACAGTTGATAAACGATAAACGCCGAGATGTAAGCCAAAACCGTCATGTAAGCAAATACTCCGACCGAATAACGCCAGCGTCCCGCTTCGTGCCTGATAGTAACCAGTGTCGCCCCGCATTGACTGCAGAGCGCAAAGAATACGACTATCGACATCGCCACAGCAAGCGTAAAAACCGGTTGCCCTGCTTTCGGTCCCGACTCCCAGGTTGCTTTACGCATTTTATCTATCAGGGAAGTCGATTCGTCACCGACATCGGAACCCATGTTGTAAATAGTGCCCAGGGTAGCGATAATTACCTCTCGCGCCGGGAAAGATGCCAGCACCGCCATCGAGATGCGCCAGTCCCAGCCAAGAGGCGTGAACAGCGGCTCTACTTCCCGGCCGATCCGGGCCAGGTAAGAGTTGCGGATATGAGCGCCGGTCAGTTCGTTTTCCAAGCGAGTAACAGCCGTTTCGCGGGCGGATTCATCCCGGGCAAACTGCCGCTCGACAGCATCCATCTGCTGAGCATACGTTTTATCCAGTTCCGTTGAGTGCGGGTAATAACCAAGCGCCCAGACAATGATAGTGATGGCAAAAATCACCGTGCCCGCCCGGACTATAAAAGAACGCGCCCGGTGAAAAACCCTGATAAACACCGAACGTAAGGTCGGGACCTTGTACGAGGGCATCTCCATCATAAAAGTCCCCCGTTCGGTTTTAAGAATTGTTTTCTGCAACAGAAACGAAACGATCACCGCCATTACAATACCCAGCAGGTACAACCCGGTCAGCACCAGCCCCTGCAGATTGAGCGGTCCCAGAATAGTCCGATAGGGGACGAAAGCGGCAATCATAATAGCATACACCGGCAGGCGCGCCGAACAGGTCATCAACGGAGCGATCATGATCGTGATCAATCTCAGCTTACGGTCTTCAATGACCCGGGTAGCCATGATACCAGGCACAGCACAGGCAAACGAGGAAAGCATCGGGATAAAACTCTTTCCCGAAAGACCACACCAGCGGAACATTCGATCAACAATGAACGCGGCCCGTGACATGTAGCCGGAATCTTCCAGAAGAGCGATGAACAGAAACAAAATGATAATCTGAGGCAGAAACACCAACACAGAGCCGACACCACCGACCACGCCGTCAGCCAGTAGTGACTGCAACGGTCCGGGCGGGATGACGGTTACACAAAACGCAGCCAGAGCGCTGAAACCGGAATCGATAAAGTCCATAAACGGTTTCGACCAACTGAAAATAGACTGGAACACGACTGTCATCATGGAAACAAGAATTATCGGGCCGAGAATCGGATGCAACAGAAAGCGATCCATTCGTTCCGACCATGTCCTTTGCTCACTTGTTTCCTTCCGGGTGACTATATCAGTTATTTCCGCCGCTCGCGCAGTGAGCAAACCGGTTTCCGCCGTTGACAGGGAACCGAATTTCTGAGCAATCGCCTTTCGACCGGCAATGAGCTTTTGCTCCAGGTTTTTCATTCGGCCCTGAGCTTCAGCCTCAGCAAGGAACCTATTCTGAGCCGGTCCTCCCTGATCAAAGATCACTCGTATAATCTCAGCACGTGAACGGTGACGATCGTTCAGACTCTGTGTCAGTTCAGCGATGACCTGCTCGACCGTGTCATCGAACCGGTCCCAGGCGGGGGGGAACGGATGGGTGGCCAGTTCCACAGCCTCACGCTTGAGTTGCTCGATACCTGTCCCGCGGTTGCCCACCACCGGCACAACCGGAATGTTTCCCAGTGTTCTCGAAAGTTTCTCCGTGTCGATCTCTATACCGTGCCGTTCGGCCAGATCGACCATGTTAAGCGCCACCACCACGGGGATACCGATCTGCAACACCTGCAACAACAGATACAAGCCACGTCGCAGATTGGTTGCATCGATAACGCATATCAACACATCAGGCCGATCCGCACCATCGCCCCCATCATAAAGAGTGGAAGCCGCAATATATTCATCCGGAGAAAACGCGGCCAGCGAATAGGTACCAGGAACATCGACCATCTCGAAAATGCGACGGTCATCCTTGCCGGCTGCGAACCGGCCCGAGACCTTTTCAACCGTCACGCCCGGATAATTCCCGACCTTCTGAGACAGTCCGGTAATAGCATTGAAAATGGTAGTCTTGCCGCTGTTGGGATTTCCGCAAATGGCCAGAAGACCGGCGCGTGAAGTAGATTTGCTTTCCGCGGATATCCTCATCGGACTATGATCGTTATCACTTTTCTATTTCGACCGCTACCAGCGCGGCTTCGGCCCGGCGCAACGACAGGAAGCTGGCGCCGATTTTTATCTCCAGGGGATCACGCAAAGGCGCGTTACGAACATACTCCAACGACTGTCCCGGAATAACGCCAAGCTCAACCAGCCGTCTCGACACCGGACCATCGTCGGAAAACCCGATGATCCTCCCCTTCTGGCCCGGACGCATACGATCAAGAAAGGTCATCGTTTTTACCTCGTTCTTTCTTCCCAACATTTTTCGTACCTGAACCGTTGTAACTATTTTCACCGGTTACACCGAGTCTTTCACCACAACTGTCGCAGTATCCCTGGATTTCAATCTTGAAACCGACCGGTTGAAACCGTGAACCCTGAGCTGTTTCGTTAAGCGCCGGAAGCAGTTTAGCCATATCAAACTCCACCAGTTTTTTACACTCAAGGCAATACAAATGACCATGCGGCTCAGGCGTGATACGATCATAACGAGTTAATCCATCGCCGAGATTTACTTCTTCAGCCAACCCCAGTTTACAGATCAGCTTGAGATTGCGCCAAACCGTGCTGTGTCCAACCGATGAATCTTTCAAGCGAACCTTCTGGTACAGCTCATCGACCGTAATGTGTCGTCCGGCCGCAAGGAAACACTCAAAGATCAACTCCCTCTGGGGAGTGGCCTTGTATCCTTTTGTTCTCAGCAACTCTTTCATATTCGTTTCCCGGTCGATTTCATTTTGCCCAAATGAAAACGACATTCATTTGCAATAACGGCATTTTATCGAAAATGTCAAGTGATTTTCGTAACAAGCTCAATTATTCCCGCGCCGGCAAGGCAATAGCACACAATAAAATAGCCGCCCTGAGGCGGCTAATAGAAGAAAAGAAAGCTGCAAATGCAGATTATTTAAGCAGGATCATCTTTTTGGCCTGACTATCTCCACCACGTGACAACTTATAGAAGTAGACTCCCGAGGCAACCGGCTTGCCCGTGGAGGTTGTGCCGTCCCATTCGACTTGATAGCTGCCGGGAAGCTGGATTTCATCGACCAGCGTTACCACGCGCCGCCCCAGCATATTGTACACCGACAAAGTGGTCCGTGGAAGTTCACCCGAAGTCCGTCGCAACGTGTACGAAATAGTCGTTGATGGATTGAACGGGTTGGGGTAATTCTGATCGAGGTCGAAGTTCTGTGGCAGTGCGGCGTGCGGCGTGCCGTCATCAACTACCAGCGGGATACCACCGAAGAAGTCGATAATACGCGCAAACAGATCCGCCCTGGTGTTGTATCCCTGGGCGGAGAAATCATCGCCAAGTTGTTCAATAGGAAAAGTGAGCAAAATCGAATTGTACGTAGATGCCTTCGACACACCACAGATAAACGATCCGGTCCCGATAGTAAATGAAGCCTGACCTCCGGACAGCACCGAGAAGTAATCCGCCGAATTCCACGGATCAACTGTAGCAAGGAAACGGTATTTAGTACCATCACCTACCTGACTGCCGCTCACTCCGTTGAAACGGAAGTCACGTTTGCTCCCCTGCCAGTTGGCGGCGAAATAGTCATTCAGAAAGCCGGGGTCGAGGTCGTTGAGCGTCTTTGCGCCTGAGATAGAGGAAACCATCAGATTACCACCGGCGTCAAGGTACTCTTTCATGGCGGCGACATCGTCTGCCGTAAACACATTGGAAGCGGAGTCTCCGGTGAACCAGAATACCTTCGGGTACTTTTTCAGATCTTCTCCGGTCGGGGAGGATTTGTTCGCCTTTGTCCACACTTCGTACGGGATTTTCATATCGTACATTGCCTTGATGTACACATTTTCGTAGTCATTCCCGCGGTCATCATCAACAATCAATACCTGAGGCGCACCCAGTATTACTTCCAGACCGAATGTTTGCGGAGTCCATCCGGTATAAGAATCCAGAGCAGTGGAATCACATTCCACGGTCAGATAGAAAGAGTCGATAGCAGGAATGAAGCTCGGGGCAAGGGTGAAAGTAATCGGTGTCAGGTTGATATATTCGGAGGCGTCAAACTGCGGGGCCAGCAGGACCTCATCGGTATTAAAGATCACGGCCGGATTGGAACTTTCCAGTCTTACCCGGGCATTGTAGGACAGGCGCATACTGTTTTTGATCGTGCAGTAGAATCCGATCGTCTCCCCCGGCTCAAGAATGCCGTCGCCGTCACCGCCCGGCTGGGAATCGTCAAAAACCACCGAGTCACTTCCCGAGAATTCCGGCCAGGGTCGTGACCAGTCGATATCGAAATCAGCCGTCATGATCGGCCCGGGATCGGATATATTCCACACCCCGATCCGGGTTGAAATATCATTGGCAAAAGGACCCTGCGCGTTGGTGTGAGTATTGGGCACGGTGCGATCATGGAACTCCCGCGCGTCGGAAGTGCCCGGCCAGCAATCACCGCCGTCTCCCCGGCTGCCGTTGTAGGCCAGGTCATTGTCTCCGTCGGCCTGTTCGAGGGCGACTCGGTACCAGTCAGGATTCTGGTTACTCGGTCCGGGAGCGTGACGATCCACATGATAGATACATAGGCCAAAATTGGGCAGGCCAACATCAAAACCAACCGGCTGCCGGTTTTCGACAATCCAGTATTCGTAATATGTTGACTGATCGTTCTGCAACATAAAGGCCACCGGGTTGTCTTCGACACTGGGGATGTCGACATCGATCATGTTCTCGGTAACCTCGGTCAGACTGAGAAAGTCCAGTTCGGCCTTGGACCATGCCGTCAGGTGCGACGGTTGGCGCGAATTGTTGTTGTAGGATCCGGTAGCCATCAGTGACCAGTTGCCCAGACCGTTACCTGTCGAGCCATCGGAAACATCGTATAGATCCGGTAACCCCAAAAAATGACCGTATTCATGCGTAAATACTCCGATAGGAGATATTTCCCCATAAAACTCTTCAGGGTTCATCGTATAAGCGGAAATTGAAACGCCATCTAGTACTCTGGTGCTGATATTTCCTTTATGCGACCAGATACCGTAAGAACCGTTCTGCTCAGCGCCGACACCGGCATGGATGATAACCAGTCCATCACAGTAGGAATCCAGGTTGCTGTCGTACTTCCACCAGGTGGGAACATAAAGAGCGGCCGAATCCAGAGCGTGTTCGGCCAGATATCGACCGCGACTCATGCCGTTGTCGTTACTCACATACCAGGCGTAGGAATAAGGCATACGGTAGGGACCGTAGATATCCCCCTTGACCACGAAAGTTCCGTATGAGTTTTCCTTGTAGTAGTCGGTCATGGATCCGGTCGGATTGTAGTAGTTGTCGCTGAACAGCACCGAATCGAACATGGCAGGAGTTGTAACTACCCCTGCTGACATCGGGTTATCGCTGAAATCAACCAGGATCACAATTACATAGGCAGTATCGACCATGTCCGCACCGAGGGCGAGCGGCCCGAGATGATCTTTATTAAGCGGCGTATGCTCCTCCGGGCTGCAGCCGCCGGCTTCCCGAAACCTGCGAAGATCAGCCAGCTTTTCATCGAGCACGCCTTCGGATTTCCACTTTTCAATCAGGTCCGGGTGAGGAGCCACTGCGAACGCGGAAGCGCCGATTATAATGGTCAGGGCGAACAGGCAAATCAGGGGAATAATAGAGTGATGTTTCATCCGAAAAAACCTTTGCATCTTTCTTTTCTTATTAAACAGTTCCATAACTAAAACGTTTGTTCTATTATTATTATAATGTCGCGTCAATTATTTCAAAAGCAGCATTTTTCTCGAATGCGAAGTTTCCCCGTCAGACAATCTGTAAAAGTAAACTCCGCTGGCCACAAAATTGTTCCGGGCATCGGTGCCGTCCCAGACAACCTCGTGTGAACCGGCAGGAAAGCGACTGTTGACCAGCTGTTTTACCTGTTGTCCAAGCGCGTTGTAAACGGTCAGGGTCACATCGGAGGCACGGACTAAACTAAACGATATCGTCGTGGTCGGGTTAAACGGGTTGGGATAATTCTGATTCAGATTCAGATCCGAAGGCATCAGTCCCGTATTGTTATCATCAACTGAAGTGGCCAGATCAAACCGTTGACGGGCACGTTCTGCGTTATTGTAGAATTCGACCGGGTCACGTCCAATCACCAGAGCAAAAGCTACCTCGTTGGAGCTCCAGGCCTCGATGGCAAATGATCCGGAATTGATCGACATCATCATGTCACCGGAAACCGTGCTGTCAACGCTGGCGATAAGACCGGAGATGAGATCAAATTTATCGGCGCGTGAGAAGCCTCGCTTGGAATTACCGTTCTCCATGGCTGTAAACGAATCCAGGTTCCTGAGACCAACCAGGCCGACAACCGGACCGCCATCGGTAAACTGATACATCAGATCAGCAGCAGGATCGTAAACAACGCGATCGGCGGAAGCACTCATGTCAAAATCGGTGAAGAAACCGAAATGCAGGCCGGTCAGCCAACCGGGTGTGATATTGCGCATCTGGAATCTGAAAATAATGAACCCGGGATCATCAGGAAAACTTATCGTCTCCTGATTCAATTCTATAGGGATAGGGATTTCAGAGTGAGTATCGGCGTAACCGGCCGTAATATGCCAGCCGCCGTCATTGTCCCAAACCGGTGAACCGAGACTCAAAGTAGGCTCGTAATCCGATACATGGAACTTTCCCTGAGCATCCCGGATCGAGCTGGAAAGCTGCAGGGCGTTGCGACCCAGCACTATTCCGGCTTCGTACAACAGGTTTTCAGAACCGTCAACTCTGAACCCGGCTCCACCGGCATTGTAGATTGAGTTAACACCAAATCCGAACTGGGCAAAGTCTGAAACCGAAAACTGTATGCGATTGCTCCCCTGATCGGCAATGGATCCACTCGGATTTACACCAACCGACAACTCAAAATCAATAGTGTCAAATATACGTCCATCCGGAGCACCAAGTATCAATGTAAAACCGACTCGTTGACCATGATAAAAACCGGAATCATAGGAAATAACAAACGGCGCCTGGGTCTGAGTGCTGCTTCCGGCAGGGCCGAAGTAAAACACCGCCATACTGTCAGAGATGACAACACCGGGATTACCGCTACGGAGCCGTCCTGATACCTCCGGCACGTTGGCCGAGGAGTTGGTCAGGAAAACATCAAGGCCGAAAGTTTCACCGGGCCAGGCGACACCGTCACCATCGATCTGTATGCGGCTGAGCTGGAAACTGGTGGCTGTCGGCAACGGAAGATAATCCAGCAGGCGCGAGGCATCGATCAACCCGTGACCATAGATATTGTCTTCACCTGCCGCACCGAGATCCTCGGTTGCCTGTAATAGAGCATTCTTTATTTCGGTCACGGTTGCATCAGGATTGTACTGACGCATCAGCGCAACCAATCCGGCCACGAACGGAGCAGCCATAGACGTACCGCTCATGTACGAATACCCGCCCCCTTTTTGAGAGGATCGCACGCTGACACCGGGAGCTACCACTTCGGGCTTGATTTCGTTCTGATCACAGGAGGATGGGCCCCGGCTTGAGAATGAAGCAATCGACTTATCCAGATCGACCGCGCCCACCGCCAGCGTGTTGAGCGGAGTAAGGGCCTGATCGGCAGGACTGCGAAGAGTCATCGGGTCCGGTCCCTCATTGCCTGCGGCGAATATCGTGACGATTCCGGCCGCTTCAACAACATCAATAACCTCGGTGAAGGTCTGATCGCACGGCGCGAAAAGTCCCTTCGGGATACCCCAGCTGTTCAGAATGACATCCGGTACGTCGTCGGTTGTGGTAGTGTCGCCGTCCGGGTTGAGTGACCATTCAAAAGCCTTGATAATATCAGCAAGGGTGGTCTGGAGCGGCCGCCCCTGATCCACCACGCCGGCAGTAATCCACTGTGCTTCAGGAGCGACGCCAAAGGTATCGACCTCGGTAGCTCCGACCATCAAACCCATAGTATGGGTGCCGTGACCGGCGGCATCATAAGGCATAGACTGAGGAGCAATCACCGAAAACCAGCTCGACTCGAGAGAATAATCGTTGCCGCGCCATTTGTCGGCAAGCGCCGGGTGGTCCCATTCAACCCCGGTGTCAAAAGAACATATCAATGTCCCGGCGCCCTTGAGTCCCTTTTGCCAGAGTGAAGGAACTTTCAAAAGAGCCAGTTCGTTTGAGACAGCAGATACAACAGCCTGAGCCGGACTCTCCGACACCGGCACGACGTAGTCAAGGGCAAGATTCTCGACAACCAAACGCACTGAGGGAAACCCGGTAAGTTCCGATATCCGGGCGGCCTTCAAACTGGCATCAAAGGCCGGAACGATCCGGTAACGGTTGACCGGGGTAGTCGAGTTGGCGTTGAGAAACTGATATACGGTTTCATAAGACTGCGTGGATTCATGAAGCAACTCACCCAGCACTCGTTTGATCCTGCCGCTGCGGTTGAGACCTTCAAGCCTGGAAAGATCCGTAATCTTCCGGCGCTCGTCAAAGTTCATAAAGACAACTACCGGGATGACCGAGGAATCGCTGGCTGAAACTCTCTGTTCCAGGCCGGGACCAAGTAAGGCGGCGCTGTTGGCCTGGACACCAAAAGCTTCCATACAAATGATCGAAAGTACTATAAAAGTGAATTGTCTCATATTCATCCCGGTTTTATTTTCTGATCCTGACCCATTCTGAGCAAAGGTTATGCCGCAGTTTATCCTATCCCCTCAATCAGAGATCAGTGCAACAGATTGCACTCCCCTGTCCGCATGTCAACCCAATCCATTGCGGCACAACCGGTTGCTGCGCGACAAGGGCGGACTGCCGTTTCTGAAAGAGTCAACTGTGATAACACTGGTTGCGCAAGTTGAGCCGGTTTGCATAAACGGTCGATTATTGACGCATTTTTTTACAGGCCAACCCTGATGACACTGCCTATATTACGCAAATGGTTTCACCTCGGACCAAAGATCGACCGAACGGTCGGGCTCTTGCGGCCATCCTGTTCTTCGCTCT
>JAJRTA010000226.1 GCA_024278515.1 Candidatus Zixiibacteriota bacterium | reverse complement strand
TGGTGGAATCGTTATATTGTCGGGCTGAATTATAGAGGATTTATTGATGAAAAGAACATTTCAACCATCGAATCGCAAGAAGCTCAACGATCACGGCTTTCGGGCCCGTATGTCCACCCGGGGGGGACGTCGTGTTCTTGCCCGACGTCGCGCCAAGGGTCGGAAAAGGTTGACTGTAAAAGTTGGTCGCAAAAAATAAACTGCCGCGAAGTTACAGCCTGAAAGGCCGAAGCGAGATCGAACAGCTTTTCGCAACCGGTCGGCGGCTCTCCGGGGCGGGTCACGCCTGTATCTGGAGCGAGGCGGGCCGATTTGGCTACGCGGTTTTTATTTCCCGTAATCACGGAAATGCAGTCCGTCGCAATCGGATTAAGCGGCTTTATCGGGAGGCGATCCGGCTGGCCCGGCCGGTTCTGAAGAAGCGGGTGAAAATCGGCATTCAACCCGGAAAGACAGCCGGCAAGACAGATTTCAATAAAGTATATGCTGATATCCGGCGCACTTTTGAGCGGATCAATGAAAGCGACCAATAATAAAGGACTTATAACCGGTATTTTGATCCTGCTGGTAGATTTGTATCGTTATGCGCTGTCACCGCTTATGAGCGGCGGTTGTCGCTATGAGCCTTCGTGCTCCCAATACGCGCAGAATGCGCTCCGCAAATACGGAGCATGGAAAGGGAGCATGATGGCCATGAAGCGTCTGCTCCGATGCCACCCATGGCATGGAGCGGGATATGATCCGGTTGAATAGCACCGGAAACCGGAAAGATGTCGAGGGACCGAACGAAAAGGATGGATTCAGACAGGGAAGGCTACTTTGGATAAAAAAACTCTACCGTTAGTATTGCTTCTGGTTGTTGTAATTGTTTTCTACGGCCAGATTCTTCAGTTTCTCGGCCTGGTCGAGCCTGCTCCGGAGCAACCGGCGACGGGAACAGAGGTAACAACCCAAACAGAGCCTTCCACCCAGACAACACAACCGATTGAGCCGGCTCAGGGAGCGGTCGAGATAGAGCGAGCGCCGGACCGGACGGCAATTGTTGATGAGCAGGCAGATTCCCTGCCGCCTGATACGATAATTATCAACACCAGCAAATATACGGTTACTCTCAGCAGTTTCGGCGGCGGTCCTGTTTCGATAAAACTGAAAGAATATTTTTACCGCAACGGTGATCCGATCGAGATGCTCCCCGGAGCTACCTCGGTAACCCCCGAAGCCACATTCGCCGGGGGCACTTTCTCCACTTCCCGGGTCAGATTCAACTCCGACCTTCAGCCCGGCACATACGATGCAACCCGCGATACTGTCGAAGTAACATACACTTATAGCAATGGTCAGGGCGGTCAGATCATCCGCACCCTGAGATTCTATCCCGATCAGTACCATTTTGATTTGTCGGTCGGTTTGGTCGATACCCGGAGTCTCGGATTCGAGCGCAACTACCGGCTGATATGGAACACGCCGCTTGGTGTCACCGAACCGCAGGCCGGTCCCGATTATCAGGCCATGCAGGCTGTTACGATGCAGGGAGGGAGCCGCGAGTCGCTGGACGATTTCGAAGATGGCCGTCTTAACCAGTCGCGCGAGGGAACTACCGCCTGGGTGGGAGTGCGCTCAAAGTATTTCACGGCGGTGCTGATACCTCAGAGGGAAGTCAACAGTGTGTTCGCCAGTGGTATCGAAGAGGAAATATCCGCTCCGGAAGGGACTATCAAAGCTCGTCATATTACAGCCGGTATGGAAATGGCCTTTGCTCCAACCGAGATGCTTTCGGATACGATCCGCGTATATGTCGGCCCGATGGATTATCTGCTGATGGCGGATTATGATGTCGGTATGGAAGACATGATGGATATCGGCACGGCGCCGTTTGTCGGCTGGATCATCAAGCCTTTCGCCATCGGTATCATGTGGCTCCTCCCGCGTCTGTACGATTTTCTTCCCAATTACGGGCTGGTGATTATCCTGTTCGCGTTGATGGTAAAGATAATCACCCTGCCGCTTTCCATGAAATCGTTCAAATCGATGCAGGCGATGAAAGAGCTTCAGCCGAAAATCGAAGAACTGAAAGTTAAGCACAAAAAGAATCCGCAGGCGATGAACCAGGAAATGATGCGGCTCTACAAGAAGCATGGAGTCAGCCCGATCTCCGGATGTCTGCCGATGTTGCCACAGATGCCGCTGTTTATCGCTATGTTCAGGGTCTTCCAGGCAACGATTCTGCTCCGGGACGCGCCGTTCATCTGGTTTATTTCCGATCTGTCAAGAGGGGCCACCGGTTTCACCGATCCGTATATTATTCTGGTCGTAATAATGATAGTAACTCAGTTCCTGTATCAGAAACTGACCATGCCGAGTACCCAGCAGAACAAGATGATCGGGTACATGATGCCTTTGTTCTTCGGGTTTATATTCTACAAATTCGCCGCCGGGCTGGTCCTTTACTGGATCTGTTTCTCGTTGTTCTCGCTGTTGGATTACGTTCTGTTCAAACGACCCAAAAATGTCGAAGTGAAAACAGCCTGATGATGTCAAAAAAAAAATCGATGACCCGCTGAGCGGCGAAACTATCGCCGCAATTATCACTCCCCCCGGTCGCGGGGGAGTAGCGGCGGTGCGGCTGGCCGGCCGCGACAGCCGTAAGCTCTCCCGAAAGCATATCCGATTCGAGAAATCCGAAGACGATTCCATGCCGCCGTTTCTTATGAAGCATGGATGGTTTCAGCGGGCTGACAGCCTACCGCTGGATGAAGTCATGGCTGTGTTCATGCCGCGCGGGCGGTCTTACACCGGGTTTGACCAGGTAGAGATTTACTGTCACGGTGGCGCCGAAGTAGTCAAACTTCTGCTGGAAGAACTGCTTCGATCCGGTGCGCGCGCGGCCGAGCCTGGTGAGTTTACCCGGCTGGCATTTTTAAGCGGCCGGATCGACCTGGCCAAAGCCGAAGCGGTGGCCGAAATGATCGAGGCCCGGACCGCCAATTCTCTGGAGGCGGCCCGGGAGCATCTAACGGGAGCATACTCGGAGCATATTGACATGCTCCGGAACGGGTTGGTGGCCGTGCTGGCTGAAATCGAAGCCTCGATCGACTTCCCCGAGGAAGAGATTGCTCCCGATGGCGGCAAAACATTGGCCGATGACCTTGAGAAACTGATCGAACAGGTCGCCGAACTCAAAGACTCCTACAGCTCAGGCCGGATTCTTCGTGACGGTTTCAGGATTGTTATTGGAGGACGACCAAACGCCGGGAAATCAACGCTTTTTAATCTGCTTCTCAAACAGGAACGGGCGCTGGTGACCGAACAGCCGGGAACAACCCGCGACTACCTGTCCGAATGGATTGAAATCGAGGGAGTTCCGGTCAATCTGATCGACACTGCCGGACTTCGGCTTGGAGGAAGCAGGATTGAGAAGGCCGGGCAGAATATCGCGCGAAAACTGATAGATAAATCAGACCTGCTGATCTGGGTGGTCGATATGTCACGCAAACGTTGGCGAGCGGAACTAAAATCTGACCTGCAAGACCTGAAAGCCAATCATATATTGTTGGTTGGCAACAAGATAGATGCCTTGACGAAGCCTTTGGAGCTTGGCTGTTTTTCTCCATCCGCCGAGTCGGTGATGATATCATGCCGTAGCGGAGAAGGGCTCGATCGATTCAGCAGGATGCTGGCCAGTATTATTATGGCGTCTGTGTCTGATATGACTTCGGGATTAATAGTCACCTCGGCCCGTCACAAACAGAAACTGACCCGCGCTCTGAGCCGGATGAAAAAGGCCGGGCGAATGCTCAAGCGATCGGAATCGCCGGAGCTTATCGGGTTCGAGCTTAAACAGGCGGTTGTCGAGCTTGACGAGCTTACCGGCCGGATTTATAATGATGAAATACTTGAGAGAATCTTCTCTAAGTTTTGTATCGGAAAATAGGTTTCACGTGAAACTGCTGCCGAGGTTCTGACTGCTCGCAGGGAGAGAATATTGGTTCTTTTTCACGGTTTCCCGCCTTTTGGGACAAATTGAATGTCACCGGCGAAACCTGATATTAGACGTACTTGACCGATGAGCAACCGTGATTTTGACATAATCGTAGTCGGCGGCGGTCACGCCGGTGTCGAGGCCGCACGGGCGGCCGCACGGATGGGCCGACAGGTCGCGCTGGTCACTATGGACAAGTCGCGCCTGGCCCTGATGTCGTGCAATCCGGCTGTTGGCGGAATTGGTAAGTCTCATCTGGTCAAGGAAGTAGACGCCCTCGGCGGACTCATGGGGGAAGCGATCGACGCTACCGGGATACAATTCAGACGCCTGAATCTCTCGCGCGGCCCGGCTGTATGGTCAACCCGCGCCCAGGCCGATCGCATACGCTATAACGAATATGTATGTAACCGAATCAAAGCCATTCCCCGGATAACCATTATCGAAGAAACAGTCGCTCGAATCATTGTTGAGAATGACGCTGTCTGTGGAGTAGGATGCGAATCCAACCGTGAGATAAGCGGTTCGGCTGTGATAATATGTTCCGGGACATTCCTTTCCGGGCTGATACATATCGGGAAAAAGCAGATCAAAGCGGGCCGGATGGATGAGCCGGCGGCGGTCGGCCTGTCGGCTTCATTGAAGGAGTACGGCTTTGAGATCGGCCGTCTCAAAACCGGTACCCCGCCCCGTCTTGATGGGAAAACAATCGACTTTTCGGTCTGTAAAGAACAGCCGGGCGAAGACCCGATTCCGTTTTTCTCCTGCCGCTCGGAAAAACGTCGGTTCAAACAGGTCTCCTGTTATTTGACCGACACAACGACCACTACTAAGAAACTGATAACAAACAGCTTCGACCAGTCCGCTATTTTCTCCGGACAAATTAAAGCCACCGGCCCACGCTACTGCCCGTCTATTGAAGACAAGTTTTTTCGTTTTCCCGATAAACCGACCCACCAGATATTTCTCGAACCGGAAGGTAACGGTACTGACGAGATATACCCGAACGGCTTTTCGACAGCCCTTCCGGAGTCGATCCAGCGGGAAGCCATAAGAACAGTTCGGGGACTTGAGAAGGCGGAGATCACGCGGCCCGGCTATGCCGTGGAATACGATTTCTGTCCGCCGCACCAGATCAAACTGTCGCTGGAGACACGCCTGGTTGCAGGGTTGTTTCTGGCCGGGCAGATCAACGGCACTTCCGGCTACGAAGAAGCGGCCGCTCAGGGGCTGATAGCGGGACTTAACGCGTCGCTCTATCTTATGGATCAACCGGCGGTTGTATTGGATCGGTCGGAGGCATATATCGGGGTTATGATCGATGACCTTTGCACCAGGCCGATCACGGAACCGTATCGGATGTTTACTTCGCGAGCGGAGTACCGTCTCGCCCTGCGAGAAGACAACGCCCGCGACCGCCTGACCGTTTACGCCGACCGTTACGGCCTTATTGACCGGCAGGAATCGGAAGCATTTGCACAGCTTCAGCACGACACGAACATACTTATCGATAAGCTGGAATCAACCCGGGTCAGAGTGACGGAGCTGGGAGCCGCCGGTGACCGTTTCCGTAAGGCGGATAAAGTCAGTCTTGGGAATCTGATACGACAGCCGCACTTGACGCTTGAAGAATCGATCGGGCTGGTTATCTCATTGAACCCGGAATTGAATTCTGGTGGAGAATCACTGATCCGGGCCGCGATTCAGATTCGCTACAAAGGGTATCTGGCCAAACAGAAGCGTGAAATAGACAAATTCAGGAAGCTCGAGACTATGATCATCCCCGACCGTTTCGATTATCAGGCCATTACCGGCCTTAAAAAGGAAGCGATCGAACGCCTGACCCGCTATCGTCCGCAATCGCTCGGTCAGGCGGGCCGTCTGGAAGGGGTTTCACCGGGTGATCTGGCCATCCTGTCGGTTCATCTTAAAAGACAGGGAGCTTTTAGCGGATGATCGAGCGAGCGGTAATGGATTTTGACCGGGAAAAGCTGCTGAGCCTGTTTGACGCCGGACCGGAGCTGGCCCGATATTTCGACCTTCTCATGAAAGAGAATGAACGTATCAACCTGGTTTCACGTGAAACATCAGACTCCGATCTCCGCAAACTGGCCGCTGAATCCCTGGTTCCGTTTAATTCTTTGAAAACTTCCCATTTCCCACGTTATCTCGATATCGGCTCCGGCGGAGGCTTTCCGGCGGTAATAGTACTTCTTATGGCCCGGGCCGGAGTTCTCAGTATCAAAGACAGTATTTGCATGGAGCGAAGACAACGCCGCGCCGAGGCTCTCGGCCGCCTGGTCCGGCAACTGAAACTTAGCGCCGTGGTCATTCCCAGTGATTTTGTCCCGGGCGTGGTTGAAGGAAAGTTTGATCTGATCACTCTGCGTTATGTTAAATTGACCCCGACGTTGTTTCGTCATATTACCGGCTCACTTTCCGGGACCGGTTGTTTTGTTTATTATGCCCGTCCGGAGTTCGAAATCGATCCCGATCAATATGATACAACCATCCAGCCGTTCACTTTGAACGGCTCGGAACCTGTCAAAAACTACACAATAGTAAGAAAAAACTGCTGAAACAGTTCTTTATTGTTGCGTAACTCGAGCTGAGTTGATAATATCACTTCAACTAACAGGTAACAGGATGTCGCGAAAACAAGGAGTGTTTCTTGGCTAAAATAATCGCCATAGCTAACCAGAAAGGCGGTGTGGGGAAAACCACCACGGCTGTCAACCTCAGCTCCTGCTTAGCCGCCGCCGAATGCAAAACCTGCCTGATCGATATGGATCCCCAGGCCAACTCGACTTCGGGACTCGGGATCGACAAAGATAAGATAGAATCATCGGTCTATGATACCCTTCTTGGCAACAAGTCGGCCCGGGAAACGATACTGGCCACCGAACTGGAGTACCTTAATCTGATTCCTTCCTCGATCTCTTTAGTCGGCGCCGAGGTGGAGCTGGTCAGCGTCATGTCCCGTGAGCATCGGCTCAAGGCGGCGCTGGCTACTATCACTGATGACTACAAGTATATCGTGATCGACTGTCCTCCCTCGCTCGGCCTTCTCACCATCAACACCCTGACCGCCGCCGACTCGGTGATCATACCTATCCAGTGCGAGTATTACGCCATGGAAGGACTGGGTCAGTTGATGAATACGATCAAACTGGTGCGGGAACATTTGAACCCGGACCTTGCGGTCGACGGTGTGCTGTTGACCATGTTCGACGGACGTCTCAATCTGTCACGGCAGGTATCCGAAGAGGTCCGCGGGTACTTTGACAGCAAGGTTTACAACACCGTGATCAACCGCAACGTCCGCCTGTCCGAGGCGCCGTCGTTCGGCAAACCGATCATTCTCTACGACATTCTAAGCACCGGGGCGGAAAATTACATGGCCCTCACTAAAGAGGTAATGGCGCAATGAGTAAAATTGTTTTGGGCAAGGGGCTGCAGGCGTTGATTCCCACCGATGACCAGGCGCCTGCCGATACGATGACTTCGCAGCAACAGGTAGTGCCGATCGACAAACTGGCTCCCAACCCATTACAGCCACGCCGTGACTTTGATGAAACAGCCCTCGCGCAACTGGCCGAATCGTTCAAACGTCATGGTATCATGCAGCCGCTGGTGGTTAAGACCGAAGGAGACAACTTCATCATTATCGCCGGGGAACGCCGTTATCGCGCCGCCCGACTGGCCGGAGTGACGGAACTTCCGGTAGTGATAATGGATGCTCCCGATGACACCCGGATGCTCGAGCTGGCCCTGGTCGAGAACCTTCAGCGTGAGGATCTAAATCCGCTGGAAACCGCCGAAGCCTACCGGGCGCTGATAGAAAAATGCGGCCTGACCCAGGGACAACTGGCCACACGGGTAGGCAAAAGCAGAACCGCGGTGACGAACATCCTTCGCTTGAATACACTCCCCGATAAGATAAAAACGATGTTGCGTGAAGGCAGGATTACCGAGGGTCACGCGCGAGCTGTCCTGTCGTTTGATACCGAAGAAGAGATGCTTCGCCAGGCGGAGAGGATTGTCGAAGACAGCCTGTCCGTTCGTGAAGTGGAACGCCGGGCCGGAAAAAAATCCCGGCGTCGTCTCACCCCCAAACGGAAGATGCCGGCTATCGTGGAGGCGGAAACTTTTCTCAAACAGACCCTGGGTACGAGTGTGAAGATCCATCACGGGTTGAGACGCAAAAAAATAGAGATAGATTATTATTCCGATGATGATCTCGATCGGTTGCTGGAACTGTTTCGTAAAATCGTAGAATGATGAAATGTTGAAAACGATGTGCGTGTGTATGACGGGCGCATCGCGGAAGGGTCAGCAAACATAGCCAACGATTATGAATCCGACCAGGTTCGTGACAATCTTGATAGTCCCCGACGGCGCCGAGGCCCGTCGCGGTTACCGTATGCGAAGCTGGGTGTTGAAAGCGATTGTCTGGGGGCTGGCGTTTCTTTTGGTCGGGGAGCTGTTATTTTTCGCATTCTATGCCGATGTATTAAAACGTGCGGCTTTGACCGACAAATTGACTGCGGAAAATGAACGACTTCGCCGGTACCAGTATAAAGTACAGATGCTTGAAGAAAACATGAATGAAGCACGACAGGTTGTGCAGAAAATAGCTGAGCTGGCCGGTGTCGAGTATCGATTACCGGAACTCCCGGATGATTCCATACTGTTTGCCAATATCGACCATTCGACAGGAGCGGTGCTGAAACGCTCGGCGGAAACGGATCTTAGCTGGCCTTCAGGACTGCCGATTCAGGGATTTGTGACGCAGGATTTCGAGATTGAAGATTCCGCCCGGTATCATCCCGGTATTGATATCGCCTGTAAAGTCGGCACGCCGGTTCTGGCAGTTGCGGTCGGAACGGTGGTTTATGCCGATTATGATTCCACTTACGGAAAGATGCTGGTGTTGGAGCACAACGATTCGGTCAGCACGATCTATGGTCACAACGACAGTCTGCTGGTAAATACTGGTGATCAGGTGATGGTCGGAAGCCGGATCGCGCTTAGCGGTAACACGGGAATATCGACAGCCCCGCATCTTCATTATGAAGTACGGGTGCATGATGAACCTATAAATCCATTGGATATCAACTAATGAAGAAAAACAACTTTAACGAACCGGATGGCCTGATGAACACTATTATTGGCAAGGACACCACAATCACCGGCACTCTTGATGTCAGGGGCGCGCTCAGGGTCGAAGGCTCGGTCAAAGGCAAGATTATCTCTACCGGCTGTGTGACGGTTGGATCGACCGGCGTGGTCGAGGCTGAGATCGAGGCTGAAAGCGCCATTATCGCCGGCACCATGCGCGGTAATGTCAACACCACCGAGAAAATCGAATTACAGGCGAAATGCGAAATGGACGGCGATCTTCGGACCAAATCGCTGGTGATCGAAGAAGGTGCGATGTTCTGTGGGGCCTGTTCGATGAAAGACGCCCCGCCCAATCTGGGTTTTCTGGCTCCTGAATCGAAACCGGAAGAGGCCCTGACTTCAGACCAGGACGACTGATTTTCGACTCCCCGCCAGACATGTGGAAAACTGCCAAAAAATGTGGACAGCCCCTCATCTGGTTGTCAATCAATCAGATGAAGGGCCAACCCGACAGTGCCACAACACCGCTTTTCCACATATCCGCCTTACTGCTTAACTTTATATTATTAACAATCTTAACCTTTACATAATCAAGTGAAAGGTTAGGGCTGTTCTTTGTTATGATGTTTTAACTCAATGGGTTAAGTCCAAATAAAAGCCTCGTCAGCTCAGCACTAAGGGGACTGATTTGTCGATTACAATACCGCAAATATTGTGCTTTGGACATAATTAAGTATTATAACTTCTTGATATAATGTTTCATAGATTAAGGATATCAGGGATGTCTGTCCACGATCGGCATTCAATCCGGCGAATCGGCAATAACAATTATGCCTGCTTCTCCACAGGTTTGTAAACAGGACATGGTAATCTGAACAGTTGTAGGCCGGAACCCCTTGCGGTTCCGGCTCTCCACTGTTACGCAACGGCATTAGACCTTCGTCGATCCATTTTTTTGGGATAGTCCAAAAGTCCGCCCGGTTGCTTTTTATTGACGGAATTCGTATCTTCACGCCGCATTTGCGTATAACTGAAAAGCTCCGCCTGTAAGCAGTGGCGGAAAACGGTACGTGTACAAATCTTTTTCGGAGGAATATATGGCCGACCAACAGGCTGGATCCGATCTGAACGCTGTGGAAAACCTGAGTAATTCTTACCAGAAAATTAAATCTGAAATCGCCAAGGTAATTGTCGGACAGGACAAAGTTGTCGAGCAGCTTTTGATCTCGCTTTTGGCTTCAGGTCATTGCCTGCTGGTCGGTGTCCCCGGCCTGGCCAAGACGCTATTGATTCATACTCTGGCTGATGTGCTCAATCTGAAGTTCAACCGCATCCAGTTTACTCCTGATTTGATGCCGTCGGATATCACCGGGACTGAAATAATCGAAGAAGACCACACTACCGGTAAGCGCCGGTTCCGGTTTGTCAAGGGGCCGGTTTTCGCCAACATTATCTTGGCCGACGAAATCAACCGCACTCCTCCGAAAACCCAGGCCGCTCTTCTGCAGGCGATGCAGGAGCATGAAGTAACCGCCGCTGGTGAAACTTACAAACTTGATGAACCGTTCTTTGTGCTGGCCACGCAAAACCCGATCGAGCAGGAAGGGACCTATCCGTTGCCGGAGGCGCAGCTTGACCGGTTTATGTTTAACGTCTTTGTTGATTACCCGTCTTCGGATGAAGAAAACAGAATCGTCAAAGAGACGACAACGGTTCAGAAGCATGAGCTGGGAAAGATTCTTTCGCCTGAAGATATCATCAATTTCCAGAAGCTGGTTCGGCGGGTGCCGGTTTCGGATCATCTGGTTCAGTATTCGGTCAATCTGGTACGGGCGACCCGTCCCAATGACACCACCGCGCCCGACTATATCAAAAACTGGGTCAACTGGGGAGCCGGGCCGCGCGCCTCGCAGTATTTGATCCTCGCGGCCAAGACCAAAGCGGTGCTTGAGGGCCGTCCCACGCCGGGACCGGAAGATGTACGCTTCGCGGCCTATCCGGTACTGCGTCATCGGATCGTGACTTCATTCAACGCCGAGGCGGACGGAGTCGACACCGAGGAGATTATCAAACGAGTGCTGGAGACGGTGAAGGAGGAGGGGTGAAGACAGACGATCTGAAAGTTAACAGGCGTTACATAGTGGATTCTGTCGATTGAATCCTGTGTGTGTTCAATACTATAATAAAACAATTATGACCAGACCGTTCGGCATAGTTATTCACGGGGGAGCCGGGACTATTCTCAAAAGCAAAATGACCCCGGAAAAAGAAGCCTGTATCATCGAAACCTTAACCGAAGCGCTTTATGTCGGTTTCACCGTGCTCCAGAAAGGGCACGGCGCGCTCGGCGCGGTGCGGAAAGCGGTCAATGTGATGGAAAACTCCCCCTTGTTCAACGCCGGGCGGGGAGCGGTCTTTACTCATGACGGTCTCAATGAACAGGACGCCACCATCATGGACGGTTTCACCGGGCAGGCCGGCGCGGTGGCCGGAGTGCGTCGGATCGCCAACCCCATCGACCTGGCCGCGCGGGTGATGTCCGACTCGCCGCATGTTCTGCTGATCGGTGAAGGGGCCGAGCGGTTCGCGACCGAACATGGGTTCAAGCTGGTCGATAAAGAATACTTCTATACCGACCAGCGCTGGGAACAGTTACAGGCGGCGCTCACACGTGAAAAAGAAACCTCCGACAGGAAAGGAGATCTCGCCCTTTCCGAAGATGACAAACACGGTACCGTCGGGGCGGTTGCGCTGGATAAACACGGCTGTCTTGCCGCGGCTACATCATCGGGCGGTATGACCAACAAGCGGTTCGGGCGCGTGGGTGACTCCGCCTGTGTCGGGGCCGGAACTTTCGCCGACAAACAATGCGCCGTGAGCACCACCGGACATGGTGAGTTTTTCATGCGCGGGGTTTTAGCTTATGATATCGCCGCCCGGATGCGCTACGGCGGCATGTCGCTGGAAGAAGCCGCGGGTGCCTCGGTGCGGGAAAACCTGACCGATCGTAAAGGGACCGGAGGTCTGATTGCGATCGATAAAGACGGTAATATCGCCCTGCCTTTCAATACCGAAGGTATGTACCGAGGCTACCTGATGTCCGCAGGCGAGCCGGTAGTGAAAATCTTCAAGGAATGATAAGAAGCATATTTTATGGCAGGTGACTACCGCAAATACCTCGATCCGGAAACTGTCTCCAGGTTGAAGGGGATGGAACTCAAGGCCCGCATGGTGGTCGAAGGGTTTATCGCCGGGATGCATAAATCTCCCTATCACGGTTTCTCGGTCGAGTTTGCCGAGCACCGACAGTATATGCCGGGCGACAATATCCGTGACATCGACTGGAAAGTTTACGCCAAATCCGACCGTTTTTACATCAAACAGTACGAGGAAGAGACCAACCTCAAGGCGTACCTGCTGATCGACTGTTCCGCCTCGATGGCCTACCGGTCGGGAGACAGAATGACCAAGCTGGATTACGCCGGTCTGCTGGCCGGGTCGCTGTCTTACATGATGCTCCGTCAGCGCGACGCGGTCGGGTTGGTGACATTCGATGAAAAGATCCGTCGCTATATCCCCCCGCGCTCCCGGGCCGGGCACCTGCACATACTCCTGAATGAGATCGCTGCCCAGATGCCTTCCGATACCACCAATATCTCACAGACATTGCACGAGATGGCCGACCGGATCAAACGACGCGGTTTGGTGATTATCATGTCCGACCTGCTCGATGACCCGGAGCCGATAATTTCCGGGCTGAAACATTTCCGGTATGACCGTCACGAGGTTATTTTGTTCCATATTCTGGATCCGCGTGAACGGGATTTCGCTTTCCCGCGCGAGGCGATTTTCAGGGACATGGAGACCGGCGAGGAGATGACAACCTTGCCCTACCAGATCAGGAAACATTACGCCAACGCGGTGACTTCATTTTCCGAGGAAATAGCCGCCGCCTGCCGGCAATCTAATATCGACTACCACCCGATTGACACGGACATGCCCTTTGATAAAGCCCTGTATGCGTTCCTGGCGAAAAGGGAACGGTTGTATTAGGTCCTTTTCCCTCGCTTGTAACCGGACCCCGCAAGTGGTTCCGGCCTGCGCGACTGGATGCCGGATCAGGTCCGGTATGACAATCTGTCGGCTGTATTCGAGAGGGGTCACCGCAGGTGAAGTTGTGTTCTCGTGCAGGTGAACAAACACCCCCCGTCACGCCTTCGGCGCACCATCCCTCCCAAGAGTGGATTAATCATGTTGGTGGCCGGCGTTCGCCCCGTGCTCCGAAACGCAGTGGACGGGGAAGTCCACTGCGCACGAAACAACGGTTCGAGTTGCCTCGGGGTCACACTCCGGCCGAACCTGTCATATCTGTGAGTCTATGCTCAGATAGCAGTAAGACGACGAGCGCGATCAGCATAAATGTGAGCGGCCACCGGTTTGCCGATCTGTTCATAGATAATTGACATCCACCAGCAATGCCTTGCTTCCAAAGGGTCCAGACGGATACATTCGCGAAGATGCCCGATCGCTTCACTGTATTTACCGAACCAGATCAGTATCATGGCGACGACCTGATGGCCGTCCATACAGTCGGCATCGATCGATACAACCCGCCTGGCCGCCCGAAGGGCCATTTCGAATTCAGCACACTCCAGACAGACAGAGACCAGTTTCAGAAGCGCCTCGACACTATCAGAGTGTGTGTCCACAATACTCGGAGCGTTGTCGGTTTCAAACTGAGTGTCTCCCACGTAGTTCCCGATCAGTGGCCTTCCGATCTCGCGACGGACTCGCATCAGCATACGCCCCAGCATATTGACACCTTCACCTCTATCCGTGACACCCAGGTACGTGTTCTCGTTATTGACATAAATCAACCTGGCGTTACCTGTACGACAAAGCACCGCTTCCAGATCCAGGTGCTGCGAAAACTTGGCACGCAGAGCGTCAAGAAGCAGGCTGTCCCGATAAACGAGCCACTTATTGTGTCGGTGCATACCGCCCTGAGCAACAAAAAGCAAAAGCTCGTAAACACTTGTGTGTTCCTGAACCTGACTCGGCATCAGGTTGTATTCCCTGCCGATCAGGTAATGCGACACGGTCGGCCAGGTGCAGTCATGCAACCTGATCGCGTAAGGCGCTTCGTTGGTAAGCACCTCGAAACGATGATCGTGGAACAGAATTGCTTTCTTTTTTTTGTGGGTTGTTTTGCTCATGGCGTTACTTTCCCTTCGCCTGGAATGACCTGACCATGGACGGCCTCTCCAGAACCAGTTAACAGACTTCACTTGTCTGACGGAATCGAAAGTATCCGCACCTAACGAACAAAACGAGAAGGGTGAATATCGAACGGTCCACCGCGGGGTAACGAATCAGGCGTTCGACACCGTCATATTAGCGGCGTCATTAGCTTTGCTCTTGCTGTTCTGAACATAACAGCTCCTTTTATAGTGTTCATGCGTACTTATCAAGAGTACGCTGCGACTATAGCCATACTTACGCCACTCCTTCCCACGAAGAAGTGGCCGGCTTATTCTGCAATCGGCCTTTTCGTTCTGTGAATTGAGCCGCGATGATAAAGCATCCTGATTTCGATGTCAAGACATTTTTCGTCTAATTGAAAAAAGTTGCAGAATTGTCACATAAAAAATGTTACCGAGGGAGGTAAAAACAGAGGAGCAGACAGACAGGTCCCTTTGCAGGTTTGTAGTCGGCGTATGTCCCGTACGCCGACACGCAGTATATGGGGATGTTCACTACTCACGAAAAACTCCCGCCCTGAAAGGCGGGCCACCAACCCGAAGAGTTGTGAGAACGCTTCCAACGAATGTAGTTCCAGGTCTGCACCGGAATCCATGTACATTTGTTTTCCGAATGCTGAATCAGGTTCTGCATGACGCGAAATAGAACCGGATGCCGGATCAGGTCCGGCAAGACGCCGCTGTTTTTTTCTGATTGTATAGAACCATCCATCCGATAATCAGACTAATTACATGAAAACAAGTTCGCAGAAGACCGCAAAAGGCAATGAGGGATTGTGACTATAGTTAGCTGAGACAGTTTCCGGCCAATGATGTGCTCACACTGGCTGTTGCGCAAAATATCAGATTCTCCTGTCGTTAGTTCCTGGCCGTCCTGTTTCTGTCCCCCTCTGGAAACAGGAGCCGCCCCCGGTCAACCCCGGCCGGGGGTTATTTATCGGGAACCGGATTCGCTACAAACTCCTTTTATCTTACAAAGAACGGCTTATATTAGACCCTCGTATTGGCGACCGGTCTCCCGAGAGGGGCCCGCTGAACCGAGCAAAAAGTAAGGAACACATATACTATGGTTAACGAAACTGCTGTCAGAGAAATCCTGAGCAAGATCGAGGATCCTGAGCTGAAAAAACCTCTTACCGAGCTGGATATGATTCGTTCGGTGGAAATCAACGGTGGTAATATTACCGTGGGAGTGACACTCACAGTACCGGGCTGTCCTTTGAAAGAGAAGATTTCACGCGATATCACCGAGGGGGTAGGCGCCCTTGACGGGGCCGAGTCGGTCAGGGTCGAATTTGATGTAATGACCGATGAGCAGCGCAAAAATCTCCGGGCCAAACTCGGTTTCAGCCAGCCGTCCCAGTCACAGGGTCCGGCTCCGGTCAGCTACGCCAAACGATTTATAGCAGTCTCTTCCGGTAAAGGAGGAGTGGGTAAATCGACCGTTACCACCAATGTTGCGGTTGCGATGGCCCGTCTCGGGTATAAGGTCGGCCTTCTGGATGCCGATGTTTACGGTTTTTCGATTCCTCACATGCTCGGCGTTGAGGGTCGGCCGACCATGATTGATGATCAGATTATCCCGCTGCGTAAGGGAAACAATATCCAGGTGGTCTCGATGGGTTTCTTTATCAACGCCGATGAACCGGTAGTATGGCGCGGCCCGTTGTTGCACAAGGCGATCAACCAGTTTATCCGTGATGTCGTGTGGGATAAACTGGACTACCTGTTTCTTGATTTACCCCCCGGCACCGGCGACGTATCCCTGACCATCGCACAGGCTATTCCGTCGGCTGAAATGCTGGTAGTAACGACCCCGCAGGCGACCGCCACCCATGTGGCCGGCCGTGTGGCCAAAATGGCCGAGAAAACAAACCTGAAGGTCCTCGGGGTGATCGAGAACATGGCCTATTTCGAGACCAACGGTCAGCGCGAATATATTTTCGGGCGCGACGGCGGCAAAGAGTTAGCCAATAAATTAGGTGTTCCCCTGCTCGGAGAGATACCTCTGATGACCTCGTTGCGCGAGGGAGCCGACTCCGGCCGGCCTGTCGCTTCCGACGGAAGCCCGGAACAGGTTGCATTGTTTGAACAGATAGCGCGGCAAATTGACGGCACGGCTGTGTGATAACCGTGTGAAACAAACCGTCTTTTGTCACCCGGGAATTTCAACGGGCAAACATAAGCATAATCTGTCCTTGTTTCGAGCGTTTTTTTCTTTCTTGTAAGACGCTCGTAAACAGCCACTTCAGGATTCACGCTTTTTATCAAGCGACCTCTCTTGACCGGTATGTGGCTATTGAGTAAATAGGCACATGAAGAGAGACAATTCACAAAATGTTGATAACTTGTGGGCTGTTTTGCCTTATCACATGCGTTGTTTTCTGCCGCAGGGACTTAGCAGCCGCTAAAAATCGTAGGGTTGTGGAATGCGATGTTGATAACTTATCTGTTCAAGTATGTGCTGTTACACAATCAAATCTGGTTCAAGCGCTTAATAACCGAAACGGTTGTGGATAATTTCTGAGGGGAATGTGAATATGCAAACCGAACAAGTCAACTCCAAACAGTGGAAAGACTGCCTCAAATACATGTCGGTCCGAATGAAAGAGCAGTCATTCAACACCTGGCTCAAACAGACATCAGGGACGCCCGCCGACGACAACGAGTTTTTACTGCGGGTCCCCAACCAGTTTGTCGCCGACTGGATCAACGGGCATTTCGGCGACCTGATAAACGAAGCGTTCCGTGAAGTGCTGGGACGGGACTATGCCATCCGCTACGAAGTCAACGATAACGGCAATGAGGACCGTCAGGTCAGCATCAACTTTGAGAAACAGGAACCGGCACACAGCCCTGCCCCAAAAAAAACAAACACCGAAGGTACTCCGAGCCTGTCCCAGCGTTATCGTTTCAATTCATTCGTGGTGGGGGATTTCAACCAGATGGCCCACGCCGCCTCGCTGGCCGTGGCTGACGCTCCGGGAATCACAAGGTACAATCCGCTGTTTATATACGGTGGCACCGGGCTGGGAAAGACGCATCTGCTTCAGGCCATCGGACATCGTATCGTGGAGCAGTTCCCCAACAAACGAGTGTTTTACGCCACTTCCGAGAAGTTTACATCCGATTTCATAACCTCGATTTCCGAGGGGGCTGTTTCGCGCTTTACGCGGATGTATCGTGATGTCGACGCGCTGTTGATCGACGACATTCAGTTCCTGACCGGAAAGGAGTCCACCCAGGAGCAGTTTTTTCATACCTTCAACTCGCTCTATCATTACGGCAAACAGATTGTTCTGACTTCGGATCGTCCCCCTCGTGAAATCAAGGACCTCGAGGAGCGGTTGTTGTCTCGTTTCTCGTGGGGTCTGGTGACCGATCTCCAGGCTCCCGACCTTGAGAGCCGTATGGCTATTTTATACAAAAAACTGACCTCCGAGGGTATATCTCTGCCGGACGATGTAGTTCGTCTTGTGGCCGATACGGTAACAACCAATATCAGAGAGCTTGAGGGTACCCTGATCCGACTGCTGGCTTACGCCTCGCTCAAGAAGACTACGGTCGATTTGTCGCTGGCCCGTAAACTGCTGTCAGATGCCTTCCCGAAGCAAAAGAAACAGTTGACTATCAGCAGTATCCAGAAGATGACCGCGGAGTATTTCGACATTGACCCGACCATGATGAAAGCGAAGAAGAAAACATCGCACATTGCACTGGCCCGCCAGGTAGCGATGTATCTTTCGCGCTCGCTTACCAACAGTTCGCTTAAAGTTATCGGCGGTGAATTCGGCGGCCGGGATCATACCACGGTGATTCATGCCTGTGATATAATCTCGAAGAAAATGGCGGTCGAGCCTGCGTTCCGTGAGCGGATCGATCAAATATCGGCGTCTTTGTTATATTGACAGCTTGTGGAAAGCCTTGTTGGTAGTATGTGTGGTTTGAGCACAGGGTTTACGGTTGTTGAAAACCTGTTGTGTTGTTTATAGAATGGTAGTAGGTTTGTGAACAGGTTCAGCCTGTATAAATACTGTTTGTGCCCGGATATAAGCCATGAAACTTGAAAATAAAATTGGTTATGAACATTTTCACACCGCTTATTAATATTATAGATTTAAGATATACCTGGTTTTTTATAAGAGAGAATGAGGATAACCTTACGGAGACATTAAACAATGAAGTTCTCGTTACCCAAATCAAGATTGACTAATTATCTGCAACATATTCTTCAGGTAGTTCCCGGCAAATCCACCCTGCCTATTTTGACGAATGTTTTGATCGAAGCGCTGGACAACAAATTGAAAATATCGGCCACCGATCTGGATGTATCGATTACAGCATCACTTGAGTGTAAGGTCAGCCGTAAAGGGTCCGTGTCGATGCCGGCCAAGATTCTTTTTGATATCATAAGAGAGGTTCCCGAGTGTGATATAGTGTTTGAGGCCGGTTCCTCGCGGATGGAGATAAGAATTCCCAACGGTTCGTACAAGATTGCCACGGTGGCGGCGGATGATTTCCCGAAGCTCCCCGCAGTCAATACAAAGAAAGAGATACGCATCGACGGCGCCGGGTTGGTGAAAATGATCCAGAAAGTGGCTTTTGCCTGTTCCGACGATGAAACCCGTCCGGCCCTTAACGGTGTGCTGTGGCAGACGCAGGGTGAGCGGATGCAGATGGTAGCCACCGACGGGCACCGTCTGGCTCGTATGGCGATGGACAATAATAAGCTTCAGGGACTCAACGATGATGTTATTATTCCGCCGAAGGTGCTCAACCTGATTCCGAAGTTTTTAGAGAATGAGCCGCGGGATATAGGTATCATTTTTGGGGAGAATAATATTATTTTTAATCTTGGCGATATCATTCTGACCTCAAGGCTTATAGAAGGTCCCTATCCCAATTTCGAGCAGGTCATACCAACGGCGAACGATAAGAAACTGGTGGTTTCCAAGGATGTTCTGGCAAGCGCTGTTCGCCGGGTCTCGATCCTGTCCAACGTCTTGACCCATCAGGTCAAGTTCTCTATTAAGAACGGACGGCTGACCCTGTCGACCACCAACGCCGATGTCGGTGGGGAAGGTATTGAAGAGCTTGATTGCGAGTACAACGGTGAAGATATCGAGATGGGATACAACGCGAACTATGTAACTGAAATACTGGGCAAGGTCGAAGGGGACGAAGTGACATTTGAGCTTTCGTCGCCGGTAGCCGCCGGTGTAGTGTATGGTCCCACTATCCCCCGTGAGGACTACCTTTGCCTGGTTATGCCGTTGAGGCTGGCCGACTGAACGGCGATACAGCAGCAAGCTATAAAAGCAATCATGGCTTCACCCGCGGTGTAGACGATGCAGATAAACTCGCTGTCAACCGTCGGGTTCAGAAATCTCAGGTCTGTACGACTAAAGTTCAGTGAGGGGGTGAACATACTGTCCGGGAAGAACGGTTCCGGCAAAACAAATATCCTTGAAGCTATCCACACGCTCTGTCTGGGTCGTTCTCAGCGGGGAGCAGGCGACCAGGTTATGGTATGCAGAGACGCCGATTTGTACCGCCTTGAAGGTGAGCTGGTCACCGACCGGGAACAACTTACGGTAACTGCCGCTTACCAGCGTGGCGGACGCAAGAAACTGACCATTGACGGGCTTACTTCCCGACTGGCGGAGTTGTATGAAAGATTCTCGGTTGTATCGGCCGGGCCGGAAGATAACGCAGTGGTGGCAGGGTCCCCTTCGGTGCGCCGGACATTTCTGGATATTCATCTCAGCCAGCTCTCCGCCACCTATCTGTCTCATCTTGGCGATTACCAGCGGGCGCTGGCTCAAAAGAATGCCGCTCTCAAGGCGGAACGCGATGGTGAACCGTTCGAAGAAATAATGATCTCATCCGGCAGTCGCATAATCAGCGAGCGGGCCGGGTTCGTTCATGATCTTTCCGTTCGAGGGGGAGCTTTTTACCAAAAGCTGTCGTCCCGCGAACAACTCTCGATTGAATACCGCCCGTCGGTGCCGGTGGAGGGGGATGGTTCTGATATTGAAAGCATTGCTCGAAATATGCAGAAGAAGCTTGAGGAACAGCATCATCGGGAACGAATCCTTCAGACTTCTTTAGTTGGTCCGCACCGGGATGAGGTTTACCTCGGGCTTGATGATCTTCCGGCGCGCAGCCATGGCTCTCAGGGGCAGTGGCGTTCGATAGCTATTGCTCTAAAACTTGCGGTTTTTCATTTACTGAAACAGCGCCGGGGGACGCCTCCTTTGTTACTTCTGGATGAAGTTTTCGCCGAGCTTGATGAAAGTCGCAGTGATGCGTTAATTGATGCCTTCGGCGAACTGGGTCAGCTTTTCCTGACTACTGCGGTGCAACCGCCGGTATCGTTGATTGAGAAAAGCTGCCATTTCGAAGTTGCCGACGGTGAAGTGACGAGGGTTAATTGAGGTGCCGGTTCTTGAGCTAAAAAATATCAGCAAATGCTTCGGTGACCTGAAGGTGCTGGATGAAGTATCGCTTGCTTTATCGGACGGTGAGCTTCTGGTGCTTTTGGGGTCTTCCGGATGCGGCAAGACCACGTTGCTGCGAATGATCGCCGGGCTGGAAACAACCGACAGCGGCGAGATTCATCTGGGAGCCAAACGAATCGATCAGTTGCGGCCCCGTGATCGGCAGGTGGCCATGGTGTTTCAAAACTACGCGCTCTACCCGCACATGTCGGTTGCCGGGAACCTTGCCTTCCCGTTGAAGATAGCCGGTATCGACAAGAGAGAAATAGAAAACAGGATCAGGCAAACCGCCCGGATGCTCGGGCTGGAAGATCGGCTTGACGCCAAACCATCGCAGTTGTCCGGGGGCCAGCGTCAGCGGGTGGCGCTGGGCCGGGCGGTGATTCGCAGGCCGGAGCTGTTTCTGCTGGATGAGCCGCTTTCCAATCTCGACGCCGGTCTGAGGGCGCGAATGCGTCGGGAAATAGTGAATCTCCAGAAAGAGCTGGGTGTGACCACGGTCTATGTCACCCATGACCAGACGGAAGCGCTGACCATGGCCGATCGCATTGCTGTTCTACATGAAGGGAAACTGCTTCAGGTCGGTTCACCGGAAGAACTGTATCGCGATCCGGCCTGGCTGCATGTGGCCGAGTTTATCGGGCAACCGAAACTGAATGTGATAACCCCGGCCGACAATTTTGATTATGAACATTTTGGTGTTCAACCCGATAAATCGCCGGTGGTTATGTGTTTTCGTCCTGAATCAGTTATAATTAATGATGAAGGAAACCTTGCCGGGACGGTGGTTGGTTGCGAATATTTAGGTAACCAGTATATTTTATCGATTGAATATAAAGGACATGTGCTCGTGGTCTCCGGTTGCGGTGAGGGACGGTCGTTGAATCAAAAAATCAATTTTTCGGTTGAAAAAAACCAGGTGTTGTTTTTCGACCCGGAAAGTGGCGAACGATTACGCTGAAATAATCTGCGCCCTGCAGGCTTAACACATTCTGTTCCAACAGATTTGAGGTTTTGTTGTTGCCGGTCGATTCTCGTTATTATTTTTCGCCCTAAGGACTTGTTTGCATTAACAGCGCTTCTGTTCTGTTTTTATTAGCTAACGGGGGTCCATTTTATCGACGGAAACTTGTTTTTGTATCAGGGCCGCAGGTCAAAAACGGATAACATCCGCATTTTATTATGGCCGCAGGCCAAAAAAGCCCTTGACTGAAGGCAAAAGCAGTGTTAATTTATGCCTGAATATCAGGATACGTGTCATAAATACAGTCCGGCGAAACCCTCAATATTATTTTTTGTGCTCAACGCAGGACATGTAAAGATCAGAGGGAAGGACTAACTATGACGGAGATAATCATTATTTGAAGTATTCATAATTGATGCCGGATGTTCGTTCAAAATGGTGAAAAAAAGGAGGAGATGCGTATGAGGTAATCCCCTTTCGTGTAATGTTATCTGTCGACATTGGACGAAAGCAGTATTTGAAGGAGAGTAACATAATTCTTCACCAAAAGACAGTTTCGTTTTAGAGTAGTTAACGCAAACTCATTATTACTGCATTTTTGCAGAGAGGTTACTACATGCTTAAACTCTCAACTATTATCAAAGCATTGGCCGCCTGCGCTCTGCTGATGGGGTTTGGACTGGTAGTCATCGGTAGCGATGCTCCGGCCCCTATCCAGCCTCTTCCTCAGGGGGATGGCGCCAACTTTGAATTGAAACAGCAACTGGCTCCGGTTCACCAGGATCCTGAAGAGGATGTGGTGCCGGATCAGACAATCATCGACCAGAAAGAAGCGGAAATGCTCAGCCGTACCAAGGCTCGTCGCTTCTCATTGGACCTTCGTTCACAGCCGATGCAGGTTGAGGGGAAGCAGTATATGCACCCCGCGGCGGAGTTGATGTTCGAGGGCTTCAATGCCACATTCCCGCCGACCGGCTGGACGACGGTTGTCAACAACGTACAGACCTGGTACCAGGAGACGTATTCACCTTATGAAGGGGCAGGCAACGCCTCGGTGCAATACGATGACACTTATTCCGGTACTCAGGATGAATGGCTCATCACCCCGCCGCTGGCTCTTGGAGACGGTACCAGCTGGGTGCTTGATTTCTGGTGGAACGGCAGTTACTACTGGTCGGTCGATCCCAACAACAACTGCGATCTGACCGTTAAAATTTCCACCGACGGCGGCACCACCTGGACCGATATCTGGACCGAGCCGACCGATGTATGGGATAACTGGGTCTGGTACAACGCCCAGGTTCCGTTGACCGGTTACCTGGTAGACGGTGCGATGATCGCGTTTGTTTATACCGGATATGACGGCGCTCAGTTCAATGTCGATGCTGTGTCGATCAATGACGCCGCTCCGCCGGTTGGTCGTTGTTGTTACGGTGTCGATTTCCTTGATTGCATAGACAACACGGAAACCGAGTGCACCGGCCTCGGCGGTCACTGGACTGCCGGTCTTGACTGCACCACTCCGTGTCCGTCGGTTCCGCCGAACGACGACCCGGAAACGGCTATCCAGATCTTCCCGCCGCAGACAGTCACTGGCTCTACGGCCAATGCTCTGCTGGATTGCCCGGGCGTTCTGGACTGGAACGCTATCTGGTATGTTTTCGAGGCTCCCTATGCCGAGAACGATGTTTACATCAACTACTGCGGTACCGTGGGTGATATCCAGACAGTTGGTATCGTGGTTTATGAGAACATCCTTCCGCTGGATTGTAATACCTATATCGTCGCCAGTAGCTACGCATTCAATGACTGCGGTGACGGCTATACCAATCCCGATATGACCTGGGAACGTCTCCCCGGACCGGCTACTTATCTGTTCCCGGTTCATGTTGACGACGGCACCAAGGCCGGGATGGATTTTTCATTCGATATCACCCTGACCGAATCCGCTCCGCTTCCTCCGGGCGGCTCCTGCGGTGATCCTTACCCGCTTACCTTGAGTTCGGCTTCGCTTCCGCACACCGAGGGCGGACTGCTGACCTGTGGGATGGGTAATCTGTACGATGCCACCTGTCTTGGTTATTACGACGGCGGTGAAGATTTCATCATGGAGCTGACCCTTACGGAACCTCTTGATCTGAAGATCACCCTTGACGCCCTCGGCACGACCTGGACCGGTTTTTCCATTGATACCGAGTGCCCGGATACAGACGGAACCTGTATTGATTTCTCCACCAGCAGTGGCAGCGCGCCGCACAGTATCAGCGGACTCTCGCTGGCGGCCGGCACTTATTACATCCAGGTCGACACCTGGCCGTCACCCGATTGTATCCCGGCCTTTACGCTGACTTTCGAGGCCCCGCCTGCCGCGACTCCCGGCGACAACTGCGGCGATCCGTTTGTTGTCAAACTGCCGGATGACATGGTTGGAGGTGTTTACACCAACGCCAACAGCACCTGTGGTCGTCTTGACGACTACAACGCGACCTGTCTGGGTTCGTATGATGGCGGCGAAGACATGATTTACATGCTCGATGTCGGCGTTGATGGCGTTTACAACTTCAATATCAGTGGTGGAAGCTGGAAGGGTGTCTCGATTGACAACGAGTGTCCGGATACTGACAACAGTTGTCTTTACAAGGCCACTGCTTCCAGCGGTGACCTGAACCTGATCGGCGTCAGCCTGACGGCAGGTTTCTACTACCTGATGGTTGACACCTGGCCGTCCCCCGACTGTATTGACTTTACACTGAACATTACCGAGTCCGGTGGTCCCGAGCCGGGTGATGACTGGAATGACTGTATTCCGCTGGCCGGCGCGGTCGTGGATGAGCCGTTCAGTACGGTTACCATGACTCCGGATGGTCCCCAGGGCTGTCTTTCCAGCCCCAATATGTGGTTCTGCTATACGCCTGATGTATCCGGTTTGGCTACTGTGAGCCTTTGTGGTTCCGGTTACGATACCAAGCTGGCCGTTTATGACGGCGCCGATCCTTACACAGCCACTATGCTGGGTTGTAACGACGACGCTTGTAGTCTGCAGTCGGAACTGACCGATATTCCGATGATCAAGGACAATACCTACCTTATTGAAGTTGGCGGGTATGGTTCTTCCACCGGAGATGGTATTTTGAACATAACCGTGGTTGACTGTGAACCTCCGCCGAACGACAACTGTGAAGATGTCACTCCGGTTACTCTGATTCACGGCGCTACTGAGACCTTCACCGGTGACAACACCTGCGCCACCAACCAGTGCGTATCTTTCCCGGGTCCGCATACCTGGCACGCTTTTACCCTGCCGACGCAGATGGACGTGACTCTTGATTACTGTACCAATGCTCCGGCCTGGGGTAACGCCTGGCTGAACCTGTCTTACGGATGCCCGTGCGACAGCTTCACCTTCGCCGCCACCTACAACTTCGACGACTGTGGTGACGGCAACGTGACCATGACCTGGAATGATCTCCCGGCCGGTACTTACTACTACCCGGTCATGAAGGATCCCGCTTACGGTTCGGTCGGTCCGTACACGATACATGTTGTAGGCTACGCTCCTTCGCAGTTTACGGCCAATCCGTCGGCGATTGATTTTGGTATCCAGCCGGCCGGTTCGATGGGCAGCCAGACGCTGACTGTCGGCGCCAACGGCCCGGGTGATATCAACTTCACTATTGGTTACGAGTACTATGTGAAGTCCGGTTATGGGGGAAGCATACCGTACGCCGAGCTGGGGACGAACGAACCGGGTCCGAAACCTCCGTATAACGGCCCGCAGAATGTTCCGTCGACTCCGAAGCAGGGTGGTGATGATATAGCTTCCGCTACCGTGATTTCTTCGTTGCCGCACAGCAGCGTCGGAACCACGGCTGGCTATACCGACGACTATGATGAAGCCTGTCCGTATTCCGGTTCGACTTCACCTGATGTCGTTTACTCGTTTACTCCCGGCTACGACATGTCGGTTGATATTGACCTGTGTAACTCCGGTTACGACACCAAGGTCTATGTCTATGAGAACGCCGTGGGCAACCTTGTGGACTGCAACGATGACGCCTGTCCGGGTTATCGCTCCCTGCTTGAAGGTGTGGCGCTGACCGCCGGGAACACCTACTATATTGTCATTGACGGTTATGGTGGTGATTTCGGTGATTACGAGCTCAACGTTACCGAGTACACTCCGCCGAGTCCGTTCGAGTGCCCGCCCGGCGCAGGCGCCGAAGCGGAAGCCTGCGGTGACGACACCAACGGTGGTTGTAACATGACCGTTCCGGGCTTCGAGCCGATCAACTGCGGCGATACCGTATGTGGTACGGTCTGGGCCGACGGCGGCTCCCGCGACACCGACTGGTACACGGTAGAGTTCTTCGTCGAAACCGAAGTCACTTTCACCGGGAGCGCTGTCTTCCCGTTCGTTATCGGCTTTGTCGATACCTCTGACTGTGCTATTGCCGGTTCCCTCAATCCGTACGCCCTTGGTAACCCGAATGACGTGATAAGCGTCACTCGTACCTGCGGACCGGGCACCTACTGGCTCTTCATCAGTCACCAGGATTTCTATGGTTATCCCTGCGGTACTGATAATGACTACTGGGTGGCCCTGGATTGTCCGGAAGGTCCGGCGCTCTGGCTGAGCGCTTCACCGACCACGGGCACCATCCCGGCCGGCGGCACTCTGCCGATCACGGTAAGCTGGGATGCGACCGACCTGGTCAATGGTGTGTACAACG
>JAJRTA010000225.1 GCA_024278515.1 Candidatus Zixiibacteriota bacterium | reverse complement strand
CAACCTGACCTCTTAACGTCAATAAAAACAGCAACAGGGACGCTACTTCCAGGGAGAGTCTGCCGAATACTGTTCTGCGGTAAGTCGTATAATAAAACCCGGTGGTAGGATATAAACCACCGGGCCGGTAAACTGTTGGGATTTACTTGGCGCCCCAACCGGCGCGGTCAGGGCGACTAAGTATCAGTCACCTCACATTTGTCATATTTCATCCGACCACCTCCTTTCCTGTGTACTGCTTATATACCTGATTTGCCCCAAATGTCCAGATAAAATTGAAGGTAAGGGAAAGACTATTCCCCTTCGGTATCCTTAACTACCTGACAGGCAGGTGTTAGAAAGGATGTATCCCAAACGGTTACCCCAGGGCGACATCCAGGGTCATCATCACGGCGAAGCCAAGAATGGCTCCCATCGTGGCCGCGTGGGAGTGACCCTGAGTCTGCGATTCCGGAACCAGTTCCTCCACCACCACAAAGATCATTGCTCCGGCGGCGAAAGCCAGTGCGTATGGTAGTATCGGTCTGGCCAGAATAACAAGAGAGGCCCCCAGCACTCCGGCCATTGGTTCTACCACTCCTGAAAGTTGACCGTAGTAAAACGCTTTACGCAATGAGACACCTTCGCGTCGCAGGGGCATTGAAACGGCCAGGCCTTCAGGAAAATTCTGGATACCAATACCGATAGCCAGAGCCACAGCACCGGCCAGCGTGGCCGAAGGTAACCCGGCTGCTACCGCACCGAAAGCAACCCCGACCGCCAGTCCTTCAGGGATATTGTGCAGAGTAATAGCCAGCACCAGCAGAGTTGATCGTTGCCAGGTCGTCTTTATTCCTTCAGTATGATCTCCCTGAAAGCTGGGATGAAGATGGGGGAGGAGGCGGTCGCAAATTCGCAGAAAAATTGCACCTAAGAGAAAACCGACCGTGGCCGGAACCCAGGCCGGAATCGACATCCCCTCAGACATCTCAATAGCCGGGGCCAACAGCGACCAGTAACTGGCGGCGATCATCACTCCGGCCGCGAACCCGAGCATGGCGTCAAGTGTTCTGCGGCTCATTTCTTTAGCAAGGAACACTACGGCGGCTCCGGCCGCGGTCATGAACCAGGTGAAGCAGGTGGCCAGTAAAGCCTGCAAAACCGGGTGCATATTCACGAATGATTCCATCATTTCAATTCCCTGCCTGTCTGAACAAACATGCCGACCTCTATGAGCATCGTTCACCAAACTTTACGACAGCTCGGTCAACTTTGACAGGTAAGATGATACACAAGGACCGTCCTTGTCCATAAAAACATGGTAATCACAGTGTAAAAAAGTAACAGGATGAATGCTCACCGCCTGTTTCTTATGGTGCGAAAGGGTCGCAGGGAGCCGGGCCGTCACTGAACATATAGTCAACTAAATACACCAAATCGGAAATATCCGCAGTCCCGGAGCAGGTAACATCGAGGATTTGAATCGAATATGGTTGCATGTAGGGTTCGCAGGCCGGGCCGAAACCGAACATGTGCTCGATCCAGCAGACCAGATCGGCGATGTCGATGCGGCCGTTGCAGTCGCAATCCCCTGTCGGGAATGAAACATCGACATAGACAATCACCGGACGGAAAAGGTCGACATCCATGACGCTGACATTGCGTCCCACCGAGAACCAGAGGGGATAATACCGATCCGTCTCAACAACAGCGACCACCCCTTCGCCCGGTGCAACCCGATCATACCGAAGAGAAAAATAGATACGGTTGCCTTCGAAAGTGCCGTAGAAATTCACTCCCTGCAATATCAGCGTATCACCGAGCGGATCCCCGCCGATTCCAGTCATTATCCCCGATGTGTCGTCCAGTACAAATGATTGTGTCAGGGCAAAAGTTCCATTCGCATCGGGCGCGCTGGTTAAAAGGGGCCAATAAAAATCTCCGCCCATGCCATGATAGGTCATTGCTATCGGAAGATAGACTTCATTCAGATTTTCCCCGATTCCGGTTCGATAAGGCAGGTAAACCGTGTCTGTTTCATCTATCGTGAAGCTGTATTCGTCAACCGGGTTGCAGTAAACAGATGAAGACCCCTTCTCCCCGGTATTGAGGAAGTACCAGACATCAGATATGGTAGTACCGGTACGAAAGTCTACGTCCCCGTTGGCTGTGTCGATGTCCAGATTGCCGCCAAGGTACTTGAGGAGGTCGAGTACGTCAGCAATGTCTATAATGCCATTGCCGTTAACATCACCGCACAACGTCCCCCGGGCTTTTGCAGTTGAGAATAGTAACGGGCATAATCCTATAATTATAAGGATCAGTTTTTTCATGACAAACCCTCCATCCCTGATGGGCGGGGCCAAACTGCTCGTATTCGAATTGTGTCAGATATGTAGCTTTACGACGCTACAACAAAGCATACTCACATTCAATATAGAAAAAGCTAAGAGTTATTTCAAGAACAAATAAGCTGAACCTACCCCCAAAATGGATTGACGAAGGTTTATTGCAATATGTTGCGTACGTTTTGTGCGCCGACTCGTGGTGGATGGAGATGTCTGCTACGCACGAAAAGCCCCACCCTGAAAGGCGGGTCAACCAACCAAAAACTGATATAACAAAAATGACAAGTGCGCTTTCAGAGATGACATGTAGCGACCGGTGGCTGTTGCTCTTGTGGTTGGGGCAGTCGCATTGAAGGAAGCGGTCGCTTCCCTGAATCTTGCGAACTGCCTCGGCCTGATGCGAGTATAGTCGCTCAATCCCTCTCTCCCCAAGTGAAGCGGTCAGCGGTAGTCGAAATTAGTGGGTAATTTTTCAGTTTTAGCGTCGCGTGCGGGGATGGTTTTCCAGTGGACAACTTTTTGTTGAAAGTGGTTGTCGTTTTTGAGCAGGTCGATTATCTGGTCGAGTGTCATGTCAGCAGGCCGAAGACCATGGTTCAGACCACTCCAGTCAATTGCCGACGACAGATATCGCAGAACTTGTCGCTTTTGGAGTCAATATCCAGCATCATCTGGCTGAAGTAGTTTACACATTTCGGATTTCGGCACTCCGACAGATCAAACAGGTGTGCCGCCTGATGGATCGCCTCTTTGAACAACCGCGGATAAACCTTGGCTTCATCCTCCGGCAGGCCGTAAAATTCAAGCCGGATACGATATAACGACACAACCGCCGTCCCGGCCAGATTGTCGGAGTAACCCAGTACATAAACTTCGTCGGGCAGATACAAATCTTCTTCCAGGACCGCAATCACTTTTTCACGCGTATTCGATTTTACCCGCTCCAGCTTGGACAAAAGCACCGGAGCGTAATACTGGTTACGGACCACGTTGTGGGCTTCTTCGGGCGCTTTCATCCCCTTGAGGATATCGACCGACCGGTTGAACACCGGGCCGATTTCGGCGGCCAGCTTGTTGACCATGCTGAAATCAACCTCGCCGACCGGGACGACTACTATTTTGGACTTCAAAAACGCCATATTCTCTCTCTATCCGGCTGTGAAAAACTTCGAATCAGAGCCGTCGGGTGAGACTCTCACTTCAACCCTGTTGGCGCATTTGGGACACCAGCCGACAAAGGCCGTCTGTTTTTTATTCAGATGAATCCGGGAATAGACATTGCAGCATTTGAAGTGCATTCCCAGAAACGGCCGCCGGTTTGGTTTCTTGTTTTCCATAGCCGAGAATAAAATAAGCTCTGAAAGGCGTCTTGCCAATACCGGGATTGAGTTTTTTGT
>JAJRTA010000224.1 GCA_024278515.1 Candidatus Zixiibacteriota bacterium | reverse complement strand
GAGCTCCAAAAGCCCCACCTTGTTCCTGATGATCTTCTGTGCTACGGTCATCTGACAATCCTCCTATGATATTCACATCACATTTCTTATCGCAATGTCAGATTAAATCTTAACTTTTACAGTTTTATTGAGAACAAATATTGTCTCTTGAGAATATTGAATCCAACAAAAACTAATAACATGGTTTTTTCAACAAACCCTTCAGGGTGGGGGGCGTCAGGATTCCTGGTCAGGGCCCGGAATGACAGGGGATGGGAACATTACTGACACGTTAAAGAATCATGACAATCCGTCTTGCAGCGTTCGATCCGGCATCTCTTTCTATTTTGTGTCATGCTGAACTTGATTCAGCATCCAGGAAACAAAAGTTCGTGGATTCCGGGTCAGCCCGGAATGACGTAATGATGGCTGGGTGGCCCACACAGTATCAGGTTTGGGCTTGGTAGAGCCCGCCTGTTGATAGACATTTTTAATTGATATCTGAGGGGGAAACGCCTATCTATCGGTACTATGAGAATACTCGGCGTCGATCCCGGTCTGAATATAACCGGTTACGGAATCCTCGACAGCGAAGGGGATGCTGTCTCAATCATCGAAGCGGGTGTTATCCGAACTGTCACGAAAGCGCCTATGGCTGAGCGGTTGCGGCAGATCGCAAGCGAAGCAGAGAGCATTATCAGACAGTTCAAACCGGAAGCGGTCGCGGTCGAGGAGCTTTACTCACACTATGGGCACCCGAAAACGGCTATCATCATGGGGCACGCCCGCGGAGTGATTTTCCTGAAGGCGGCCGAGGCCGATCTGTCTCTTTATCCCTACGCATCGACCCGCATCAAGAAATCGCTCACCGGCAACGGTCGCGCCTCCAAACGGCAGATGCAGTTGATGATAACATCAACGCTCGGTTTGCGTGAGATTCCGGATCCGCCGGATGTGGCCGATGCTCTGGCTGTGGCGCTTTGCCACTGCCGCGCAATGATGCACGATTACCCGGGGATGACCGCATGATCAGGCGAATCAGCGGAAAACTGGGACGTATCGACGACACCCGGGCTCTGGTCGAAAATGGCGGCGTCTCCTATGAAGTGCTGTTGCCGTCGGCATTGGCCGAACGGTTGAAAGAACAGGCGGAAACAGGGGCGGATATCAGCTTTGAGACGATTTACTATATCGAGGCCGGTGACAAAAAATCAAGCCACTACCCGCGTTTGGTTGGGTTTGATGATGCCTTCGACCGTGAGTTTTTCTCGCTTTATATCCAGGTTCCCGGACTGGGTGTTAAAAAAGCCCTGAAATCTCTTACGATCCCGATTCGTGAAATCGCCACGGCTATCGAGACAAAAGACTCCGCCCAACTCAACCGTCTCCCCGGAGTGGGGGCGAGGCTGGCTGAAAAAATCATTGCCGAGTTGCACGGCAAGACGGCCAAGTTTGCCCTTTCCCGCAAAGATGAGCCGCTGGCCAGGCCGACAGCACCGGTTCATCCGTTTGCCGAGGAGGCCACCGAAGTACTGATACAGCTTCAGTACAAACCGGCCGAGGCGAAGCAGATGATCGAGCGGGCCCTTAAGGAAAACCCCAAAACCAAATCGGCGGAAGAGCTGATAAGCAGTATCTTCCAAAGCCGGCACATGAGCGGAGTTGAACTCTGATGAGTCGCGAACGGATCATAGGCGGCGAACCGGTCGACCGTGAAGAAGATCTGACGCAATTATCGCTTCGCCCTAAAGTCCTTGCTGAGTACATTGGGCAGAAAGAATTGCGCGGCAAACTTAAAGTAACCCTTGATGCCGCCCGACAGCGAGGAGAGACAGCTGAGCATATTCTGTTTTACGGGCCGCCCGGTTTGGGGAAAACCACGCTGGCTCATATTATTGCCAACGAAATGGGTTCGAAACTGTTTGCTACCGCCGGGCCTGCGTTGCAGCGCACTGGTGACCTGATGGGTATCCTGACCAATCTGAAAGAAGGCGACATCCTGTTTATAGATGAGATTCATCGTTTGTCCCCGGTGATCGAGGAGTTCATGTATCCGGCCATGGAAGATTTCAAAGTCGATTTCGTTGTCGATAAGGGCGCTTTCGCCAAGGTGATCAATGTACCGTTAAAGCGCTTCACGCTTATCGGCGCGACCACCCGGGCCGGGATGCTGTCGTCGCCGCTTCGTGATAGGTTCGGTCTGTACTACCACATTGATTTTTATCCTCCGGAGGATCTGGCGCAGATAATTATTCGCTCGGCCGGTCTGCTTGAGACTGAAATCGATCAGGAAGCCGCTCTCCGTATCGCGCAATGCTCGCGCGGAACTCCTCGTATCGCCAACCGGCTGTTGCGACGAGTGCGCGACTATGCCGCGGTCAAGGCTGATGGTGTTATCGGTGAAGAGATAGCAGTGCGGGCGCTCGATGCCGAGGGTGTTGATGCTTTAGGTCTGGACAATCTTGACCGCAAACTTCTGCAAGTAATAATCGAGTATTATAAAGGCGGACCGGTCGGGATCGAGGCGCTGGGTGCTACCCTTAACGAGGAGGTCGATACTTTGGTCGATATGGTCGAGCCGTACCTGCTGAAAATCGGCTTCATCCAGCGTACCAGACGAGGCCGGATGGCCTCGCCGGAGGCTGTGAAACATCTCGGGATCGAACCGTCAGCCGACAATCAGCAATCACTATTTTGATCCGGAGTGTCCGTCTCAGTTATTGCCTGACTGCGGTAAGCGCTCATGAACGAAGAGGACCTGAAAAAACTGTTTGAACCGTTCGAATACAAAGCCAACCCGACCCCGACTCTGGCTATTCTGATTCATGAGACAGTCAGGCTGCGTGATCAACTGAAAAAAGAAACCGGCCGCGTGTTGACGGTTGCTGATACTCAGGCCGCTCTTGAAGCATTGACCGTCTGGCTTTCCGGGCGGATTTTCGAGGGTGAGCTTAGTGAGGACCAGCAAACGTTGTTGGAAGCCTGGAAATCACGGTTGCTTGAATGAGCGGATATCAAAGGCACAACCCGGAAATCTCAAGCATCACCTTAACTATATTCGTATAATCTGATGGATGAAAAGGCATCAGGCATATCGCTGTATGACTACAATCTGCCGCCTGAACTGATTGCGCAGTTTCCCCGTCGGCGTCGCGACCAGTCGAGACTCATGGTCCTGGATCGTAGGAAAAACGAGACGGCGGTTCATTCGTTCAAACAGATTATTGAGTATCTTAATCCCGGCGATGGGCTGGTGGTCAATACCACCAAAGTTTTCAAAGCGCGATTATTCGGGAGTCGCGCGACCGGCGCAAAGGTTGAGCTGTTCCTCGTCCGTCCGATAGCGCCGCATCAACCGCTGGACTGGATAGCTCTGGTCTCTCCGTCACGGCGGGTCAGGGTGGGGGAAATGATTCAGTTCAATAAACGACAGGTCAGGCTTGAGGCCGATCTCGGCGGCGGACGCTGGCATGTATCGTTTGCTTCCGAGCATCAACGAAAAAACATCATCCGCCGGTTCGGGCATGTACCGCTTCCTCACTATATTAAACGGTCCGATCAGCCGTCGGATATTCGCCGTTACCAGACCCTCTTTGCCGACAATTCTAAAGTCGGCGCGGTCGCGGCGCCGACCGCCGGGTTTCATTTCACTCGTTCAATTCTTGGTGAGCTTGAGAAAAAAGGTGTTCACTTAATCGAAGTCTGCCTCCATGTCGGTCCCGGGACTTTCAAGCCGGTGAAAGTTGATAATATCCATGATCACATTGTCGATCCCGAGATGGCCACGCTTTCCAAAGATGCAGCCGACCGGATCAACCGTGTGCGCAGAGCCGGCGGCAGAATAATAGCAGTCGGTACAACAAGCGTGCGCACTTTGGAATCAGCCATACTTTCAGATGGTCTCGTTCAGCCGTTTTCCGGAATGGTTGATCTCTACATCAAACCGGGTCATGAGTTCAAACTAGTTGACCACATGGTGACCAACTTTCATCTGCCTAAATCATCACTTTTGATTTTAGTCAGCGCTTTTGCCGGACGTGATCGGATTCTCAAAGCCTACCATGAGGCGATTCGACAACAAATGCGTTTTTACAGTTATGGTGACGCCATGCTCATTCTGTGAAAGTGAGCACGCAGTTAATCTTTGACAAACAGGGAGCATAACGGTTACATAGCATCCATGGTCATTACAAAAGAGATCAAACTGAACAGCCGCGGTCACGGAGACATCATTGACATCACGCCGCAACTCTGCGAGGCGGTGGACTCAACCGATCTGTCCGACGGTACGGTGACAGTGTTCGTGCCGGGATCGACCGGCGGGCTGACCACAATCGAATACGAACCCGGCCTGCTCAAAGATCTGCCGGAGTTTTTCGAGAAACTGATTCCTTCCGGTCGAAGTTACCATCACGATGAAACCTGGCATGACGGCAACGGCTTTTCTCATCTGCGGTCGGCGCTGATCGGGCCGGATATAACCATACCGTTTGTAAGCGGCAGACTCACTCTGGGCACCTGGCAACAGGTAGTCTTTCTGGAGTTCGACAACCGCGGGCGTAATCGTACCCTTGTGGTTCAAATCATTGGGGAATAATCCGGCGGGTATAATGAACTTCTCGACAATAAGACGTGAAAACAACAAAGTCATCATCCTTGCTCAGACACGTTTACCCTCAGAAGAAAAGTATCTTGAGCTTGATGATTACCGCGATGTGATAGAGGCGATAAAGTGCCTTGATGTTCGCGGCGCTCCGGCAATCGGTATTGCCGCGGCCTACGGCATGGCTCTGGCTGTCGAGCAAACCGGAAGGACCGAAGCAGAGTTTATAAATGAGGTCGCGAACTGTTTCAAAGATTCACGACCGACCGCTGTGAACCTTTTCCGGGCGGTGGACCGGATGCTTTCACGGTTTCGTCAGCTTCCGAATAACGACGAGCCGGCGGTTTTGGAAGCTCTGTGGTCGGAAGCGGAAGCCATACACGAAGAAGACCGGCGGATGTGTCGTCAGATAGGTATCCACGGCGCTGAACTTATTAACGACGGCGACACGATCCTCACCCATTGCAACGCCGGCGCTCTGGCCACCGGCGGGACAGGCACCGCTCTCGGTGTGATTTATACTGCTGTGGAACAGGGGAAAAGGGTGCGGGTGTATGCCGACGAAACCCGCCCCTTGCTGCAGGGAGCGCGGTTGACAGTCTGGGAACTGATGCGGGCCGGGATCGAGGTTACGCTTATCTGCGACAACACCGCCGGGATGCTGATGAAAGAGGGCGGCATTGATCACGTCATCGTCGGGGCCGATAGGATCGCTCGGAACGGCGACTTCGCTAACAAGATCGGCACCTACTCAATCGCTGTTCTGGCCGGTTACCATAAGGTTCCGTTTTATGTGGCCGCGCCTGCTTCCACTTTTGATGATCAAACCGATTCCGGGGAACAGATTGTCATCGAGGAACGATCAGCCGAGGAAGTTGTTGAAGGATTCGGAGACCGCACGGCGCCGGCGGAGACCAAAGTTTATTCGCCTGCTTTTGATGTTACCCCGTTTGAACTGGTGAACTGTTTTATCACCGATAAAGGTATCAAGCCGGGCGGCAGAAAGGACTGAAAACATGTTCTACCCCGAAGATGACCCGGTGCCGGTCGGTTTGATTTCACAGGTATTGGTGCTTGAGCCGCTCAGTATTCGGCACCTTGAGCTTGACTACGAAGCGGTGATGGAAACGAAAGAACTCCTGCGCAACTGGAGCCTCAGTGACTGGCCGTCCGATGATTTCACCATCGAAGAAAACGCCGAGGACCTTTCCCGCCACGAAGAAGAGCATTTTGACCGTATCGCCTTTACTTACACCATCCTTGCCCCGGATGCATCCAGATGTCTGGGATCTGTTTATATCTCCCCGCTCAGCGAGGAGACGATCAAATCGTTGATGGCTGCCGAGACAGGTCTAAAAACAGCGAAATATCTCGCTGCCGTTTCGTTCTGGGTACGAAAATCTGAACTGGCTAAAGGTTTGGATCGTGTCCTGTTCGATAAACTGAGCTACTGGTTGCCGGAGGAGTTTAGCTTCGACAAAGTCCTTTTTGTTACTTCCGATAAAGACGACCGGCAGATTGAGCTTTTCACCGGGGCCGGTTTGAAACAGGTATATCAAATGACAACTGATGACCGGCACGGCTCACGGTTGTTCTTCGTCTGAGCTTTGATTCGAATCATGCTGATTTCATCAATACTGTTTGAAGTTGCCTTTAATCCTGTCGATAACTATCAATAGCACGAATTTGGAACAAGGTATGCCTCGAACCAGAACTCAGCAAAAAGCGCTCGCTGTCCTCAACTATGATCTCTTCCAGGTGGAATCATTGAGTAAACCTGCTCCGGTCACTCTGTATACAAAAATAAGGGAAGCGGCTAAGGTGACTTCGGATATTGAACCGTCGATTTCGCTGTCTGAAGGTGAACTCCCCCCGGAAGAAGAGTTGGCTCGGATGTATGAGCGGTTCAACTGGATTTACTTCGGCGGCCGGCTTCCGTCGGTTAAAATAGAATACTCGACCAGGATGACATCGGCCGGGTCCTGCGCACCGCATCGGCGGTTGATCAGGATCGGCCGTAAATATCACGAACTTTTCCCGGATGAGCTGGCCGACACTTTGAAACATGAGATGATCCATCTCAGGCATTTTCGTCATGATGCCGCTTTCAAGGCTGAGGCGGCCCGGATTGGCGCTTCGATCAAGGCCCGGTCACACCCCTCATTGCGTAAGCCGCCCAAATATATTTATGTCTGCTCTGTTTGCGGCCGGGAGTATCCCCGCCAGAAGCGGCTCAGAATGGCTTCCTGCGGTCGATGCAGCCGGGGAGGCCGGTTTGACCGCAGATATAAACTCAAATTGAAGAAAAATCAGGACTGACGGTCGGCAGTTTCAACCTTATTAGGCTGGTCTTCTTCCACACTGACTTCATTGTCCACCAGTTCGTTTATCAGGGGCATACATTCGACCAGAGCGCTGAGATTTCCCCCTGATGTAAAGCAACGGATCAGCCTTAAAAGGACCAACTGCGGGTGGCCGGTACAACTTATGATATGACCCTCGGAGGAAACACCGAGACCCGCCTTCCTGGCCTGTTTATAGGCCGTTTCTTCTCCTACCAGTTCAGCCTGTCTGCGGATGACTTTTTCAAAAAGTGATAAAAACTTTTCCATAACGTATTTTTTGAGAACTCTTGGCCCAATTATCTGTTTACTTTTTTATCGGTCACTGTTGACCGTATCTGAACAATTCCCGATTCGCCCAAAACATGGGCCAATATGGTCCGGGAATGAAGCTACAAAGATTGTAAGGAAACTTTGAACGAAATAACCAGAAACAAGGAGAAATGAAAATGGTACAAATCAACCACCCCGCTCCGGAATTCGACCTGGAAGCCTATCATGGTAACGACATTGTGCGGGTCAACCTGAACGACTATCGAGGTAAGTGGGTAGTGCTGTTTTTCTACCCGGCCGATTTCACTTTTGTCTGCCCTACCGAACTGGGCGATCTGGCCGACAAATATGAAACATTCCAGAAAGAAGGGGCCGAAATACTGGTTGCTTCGACTGATACCGTATTCGTGCACAAAGCCTGGCACGACAGCTCGCCCACTATCGGCAAGATCAAGTTCCCGATGCTGGCCGATCCTACCGGCCGCCTGAGCCGCGAGTATGGCGTAATGATTGAGGAAGATGGTCTGGCCTTGCGTGGAACCTTCATAATCGATCCCGAAGGTATCCTCAAGTCCTACGAGGTCAATGACAACTCGATCGGGCGCAGTTCCGAGGAGTTGATCCGCAAGCTTCAGGCTGCCAAGTTCGTGCGTGAGCATGGTGGTGAAGTCTGCCCGATGAACTGGAAACCGGGCGCCGAAACGCTCAAACCGGGGCTGGACCTGGTCGGCAAGATATAACTTTCATTCTCAGCCGTATTACGAATATGTTTATTGGCCGGGCATCACAGCCCGGTCATTTTTTAAATTACGGCAGTCTGTTACAATTTCAACTCCGCTGACAACCGCCATTTCATATATTACATCCAAGGCTGAGTTTCAGATAGTGTCGCCGCGATGTTAAGTTGCTGAAGGTAAACATTTTGGCGGTCATGACGATAACCATAAAACAGGCTATCCAGTGTAATTTTTTTTTGCGGATTATATTGACAAGCGCCTCAATAAGTGTATTTTCTTCGTCTGTCTGTTTTTGGAAAGGTAAAGTATAACTGGGTTATTGAATGAAGACGTTTATACCGAAAGTAGATCCCAATCGCCGCAAGTGGTGGGTCGTTGATCTGGACGGCCGTGTGATGGGTCGTTGCGCCACCAAAGTGGCATCGATCCTGATAGGGAAACATCGTCCGACCTTTACGCCGCATCTTGATACCGGCGATCATGTTGTCGTGGTAAACGCCAGGTCGGCGCGGGTGACCGGCGCCAACAAGCCGCTCCAGATGGCTTACTATCGTTATTCGGGATATCCAGGTGGGCTCAAGAAGACCACTTATGCCGAAATGATGAAAAAGAAGCCGGAAGATACTTTTACACTGGCTGTTCGCCGCATGTTGCCCAAGAGTCGTCTTGGCCGCAAGATGCTTAAGAAACTGCACGTGTACGCCGGGCCTGAGCATCCGCACAAGGCCCAGAAACCTGAGAAATTAGAGCTGTAACCGATAGAGGAATATGGCACAGGAAGTTTTTTCAGCCACCGGTCGTCGCAAAGAAGCAGTCGTGCGAGCCATCCTGAAGCCGGGTAAAGGTAAGTTTACCGTCAACGGCAAGGATATCGTCGATCATCTCTGTCGCGAGACACTTGTGGCTCATGCCCGTGAAGCGCTCCAGGTAACGGAGAACGAAAACACTTACGATATCCACTGCACCGCCAAAGGCGGCGGAATCCGCGGTCAGGCCGGAGCGATTCGGCTGGCGGTGGCCCGCGCCCTGCTGGCGGTCGATGAGAACAATCGTTCGGTCCTTCGTAAGCATGGTTTGCTGACCCGCGATCCGCGTGAAGTGGAACGCAAGAAGTACGGTCAGCCGAAAGCGCGCAAGCGCTTCCAGTTCTCCAAACGTTAGACCGGAGTATCACAACAACCCCCGGGTGACCGGGGGAATAAACAGCCCTGGCCGACTTGTCCGACGGTCCCGAAATCACCGGGAAACGGATAGGGAAGACGCCGGGTGAAGATTAACCATTATTTCAGGATCCGTTATGATTTCTGCACAAGTGAAGGAATTGTTGGAAGCCGGGGTGCATTTCGGCCATCAGACCCGCCGCTGGAACCCCAAGATGAAGCCGTTCATTTTCGCGGCCCGCAATGGGATTTACATTATCGACCTGCAGAAGACGGTCAATTCGCTCGAAGTAGCCAAGAAGAAGATTGCCGAGGTGGTCGGGCGTGGTCGTTCCATTCTTATGGTCGGAACCAAGAAGCAGGCCAAAGAGGTTATCCTCGAAGAAGCCAAGAGGTGTAACGCTTTTTATGTCACTGAACGCTGGCTCGGCGGTATGCTGACCAATTTCAACACGATCAAAAATTCGATCAAAAAGCTCAAAGATATCGAGCAGATGCAGGCCGATGGCCGAGCCGAGAAGTTTACCAAGAAAGAGCGGGCGCGTTTTGAGAACGAAGCTGAGCGGCTCAACAAAGTGCTTGGCGGTATCAAAGAGATGAATGTCCTGCCCGGTCTTATGATAGTGGTCGACTCCAAAAAAGAAAAGATTGCCGTCGCCGAAGCGGTCAAGCTGGGTATTCCGATTGTCGGTATTGTCGATACCAACGCCGACCCGGACCTAATAGATTTTCCGATTGCGGGCAACGATGACGCTATCAAATCGATCCGGGTTCTTATACGTCAGTTGGTTGACGCCGCCGTTGAAGCGCAGTCCGGTCTGACTCCCGAGGCGGTGGAAGCGGCCGCCGATGAAGTGCGCCAGGTTGCCCCGCAGACATACACATCGGGTGAACCGGAAGAGTCGCAGACTACGGCCGAAGGCGAAGAGCAAGCATAGAGTTTGAAAGGTAAATAACGATGCAGATAGACGCAAAAATGGTAAAAGAGCTTCGGGAACAGACCGGAGCCGGTATGATGGATTGTAAAAAAGCCCTTACTGAAACTGATGGTGATTTTGAAAAAGCAGTAACGGTTTTAAGAGAGAAGGGGATAGCCAAGGCGGCCAAGCGTTCGGGTAAAAGCACTTCGGAGGGTTTGATCGCATCCTATATTCACGCCGGGAACAAGCTCGGAGTGTTGGTTGAAGTCGCCTGCGAGACTGATTTTGTCGCGCGCACCGATGATTTCGGCAACCTGGCCCGGGATATTGCCATGCATATCGCCGCCGCCGCGCCTATTTGTGTTGAGCGTGATCAGGTCGATCCCGAACTGATCAGGAAAGAACGCGATATCTACCGTCAACAGGCCCTGAACGAAGGCAAACCGGAAAAGATTATCGACAAAATCGTTGATGGAAAGATCGAAAAATACATGGCTGAAGTTGTGCTGATGGAACAGGCGTTTGTCAAGGACGGCGACAGAACCATCGGCGACCTGATCAAGGAGAAGATCGGCAGCCTGGGTGAAAATATCCAGATCAAGCGGTTCTGCCGATTCCGCTTAGGCGAATAAAATGGGCCCTGACGACAGTTCGGCACCAGTCAAGAGAGTACTCATAAAAATCTCCGGCGAGGCGTTGACCGGTCCGGAGCAGCTCGGTATTCACCCTGAAACAGTACAATCGGTCTGTTCGCAGATTGTCGAGATAAAAAATCTCGGTATTGAAACCGCTATTGTCGTTGGGGGTGGTAATATTTTCAGGGGCCTTTCCGCCGCCCAACTGGGCATGGATCGGGTTACCGCCGACTCTATGGGGATGCTGGCCACGGTAATAAATTCGCTGGCCATGATGGATACACTTGAGAAGATGGGCTGTTACACACGAGTGATGTCGGCGGTGGCTATCGAAGCCTTCGCTGAGCCGTATATCCGGCGACGCGCGGTCCGTCACCTTGAAAAGGGGCGTCTGGTGATTTTTGCCGCCGGAACCGGTAATCCCTACTTCAGTACCGACACCGCCGCTTCTTTAAGAGCGATGGAAATCAACGCGGAAATTATGATCAAGGCGACCAATGTGGACGGGGTGTATTCAGCCGATCCCCGGAAAGACCCCGACGCGGAGTTTTTCCCGGAATTGAAATATATGGATGTCCTGACTCGAAAACTGAAAGTGATAGATTCTACGGCAATATCGCTGCTGATGGACAACGATATCCCGGTCAGGGTGATCGACCTGAACAAACCGGGCAATCTGAAACGCGCGGTGGTGGGAGAAAAAGTCGGGACGCTGATTTCATAGGATAAAAAAAGGAACGGGAGTTGAATTATGCTGGATGCAATCTACAAGGAATCGCGGGAACGGATGACCAAGAGTGTGGAGGCGGTAGCGAGGGAGTTCGGCGCCGTTCGTACCGGTAAAGCCACGCCGCAACTGCTGGATACGGTCAAGGTGGAAGCGTATGACACTACCATGCCGATCAACCAGGTGGCTACGATCACCGTCCCGGAACCCCGCCTTTTGGTGGTGCAGGCATTCGACAAATCAACGGTGCCTGAGATTATCAAAGGCATTCAAAAGGCCGACCTGGGGTTCAATCCGGTGGCCGACGGACAGATCATCCGGATCCCGGTGCCGCCGTTAAACGAAGAGCGGCGCAAGGAACTGGTGCGACATTGCCATAAGATCGCCGAGGAGGGGAGAGTGGCGGTCCGCAATATCCGTCGCGATGCCAATGAGCAGATCAAAAAGGCCCAGAAGGATAAAGAGATCTCTGAGGATCAGGAACATGACGGCCTGGAGAAAATTCAGACCATGACCAATGAGTTCATCGAGCAGATAGACGCCCAGCTTGAGATTAAAGAAAAGGACCTGATGGAAGTCTGATCAGGTCCAAACTCTATTGAATGTGTCGCCGCCCGCTGATTCGGGCGGTTTTTTTATCCGGGGTAGTTGTCCTTGAAATAGATTCGCAGGTAGCGGTTCTCGACTTCTATCTTGCCCATCTGCACTTTCACCACATCCGATTGTGAAATAAGGCCGGCCAAACGTTTACCTTCGACTATCGGAATATGCCGTACCCAGTTTTTGTACATCATACCGGCCAGGTACGTTAAATCGTCACCGGGCAACCCGATCAACAGGTCCGTGGTCATGATATCTCTTACAGAATATTTGTTGAAATCAGCCCGATGTTCATAAACCAGCTTGAAGATATCTTTGTCGCTGACGATCCCTTCGATTTCACCATTGTTGCTGAGAACCGGAAGACAGCTTATCGAGTTATCAATGAGCAATCCCATAGCTTCAGCAATGTTTGTGTCGGCAGTAGTGTGGATGATTTCGCGATCCTGGGATTTCAAGTATTCTTTAACCAGCATAATATGACTTTCTGAAGTAAAATGATTTCATGGTGTTACCCGGCGATCTCAGGCGGCAGGTATCATAAGGTATAGTATTCCCGTATTCAATCAGCCGAGATGGGTCCCTTCCATGTACATTCTGAGATAACGATTCTCTATTTCGATATTGTTCAGCTGCGCCTTGACTACATCTCCGGGGGAAACCAGTCCGACCATCTTTTTGTTTTCCATGATCGGAATATACCTGATGTTATTTTTGGTCATAAGTCCGGCGATGTAATTGAGGTCATCATCAGGCATTCCGATTATCAAATCCGAGGTCATCAGGTCTTTGGCGGTATATTTCTCGAAGCCGTCCTGATTTTCATAGATGGCCCGGAATATGTCCTGATCATCCAGAATTCCCACGAGATTACCGGAATCGTCCAGGACCGGCAGGCAGCCGATTTTGTTCTTGATCAGCATGTCCATAGCTGTACGCACATCGGTTGACGGACCGATCGTGATGATCTTGCGCGGTGTGGTACTAAGCAGTTCTCGTACTAACATATCAAACCTCCTGGTTTTATCTTCACTCTCCAATCTCCCCTTGGATATTACTGAAAGCCAAACGATAAGACTGTAGCGCATCCTGTAATATTCGGTTTCCGCCGTTTGGCAACTCTATTAATTCTACGTATATTATCCGGGAGATGTCAATAGAAAACTACGTTAATAAGTTTTTGTGGACCTGTTTGTCCGTTCTGATGGTGCCGCTTTCGGTCCCGGCTTCCGATCGTTATTCGGATGATCCGGTGCTTGAATTCTACTGCCGACAGGCGGATGAGAAACAAGAATCCGACTCGGTTAAATCGTCGGAACATTCCCTGTTGGCTTTTTCGCGCACTTTATACAAAAGGGTGGGGTCTGATGGACGTATAACGAAAGTCGATACGATCATTACACGCCTCTGGTTCAGTAACGGCAGTTTGGATTCGCAAAATGTTATCGCTCCCGCTGGTCATGATGTCGTGCCTCTGAACTTTGCATGGCCGGATCCGTTCAGTTCGAATTATTTGTTTACGTTTTATCCGAATGATCCGGGTGGAAAGGATCTCGCCATCGGATTCGATACCGAGAGTGAGCTTGATAGTATGCCGGTTGGGATAGCTGTGATTGACCGGGACCGGTATACACTACGGCGGTTACTTCTGCATTACCCGCAGGCGCACGGATATAAAAGATTGTCTCGAGGCTATCGGTTCGGCGATTTTGATGGAATAATGTTCCCTGATTCACTCTGGGAGATCGGCGCCAAAGAAGGCATATTTACTACTGAACATTACCGTATCGAGACAGCCATTGACTCGGTGAAGATCCGCCCTCGTTGAGTATTGGCTATGTAGTCCGGACATTCGTCAAGGTTTCAGACCGTTGTTATTTGGGCTTGCAATGGACTGCCGCCGTGCGTAGTTTGGCCGCATGAGTTCCGTTGTTGATAAACTCAAAATAGATATCCAGAATAGCAAACAGCCGATTCCCCGGCACGTGGCTATCATAATGGACGGCAACGGCCGCTGGGCCGCAAAGCGCAACAAACCGCGAACGGCCGGTCATGAAGCCGGTGTGGAGGCGGTCAAGCGGGTAGTACGGGCGGCCGGGGAGATTGGTCTGGAGTATCTCACTCTTTACACCTTCTCCGTTGAAAACTGGAAACGTCCCCGTGAAGAAGTGGCCGCGCTCATGTCCCTGTTAAGCCGTACGACTCGCCGTGAGATCGACGAGCTTATGAAAAACGACGTGAAACTGATCACTACCGGACGTATCGGAGGGTTGTCGGTGGCCCGTCGCAAAGTACTGGCCCGGGCGGTCGAACGGACGAAAAACAACCGCGGGCTGGTCCTTAACCTGGCCCTTAATTACGGCGGACGGACTGAGATTCTCGATGCCGTCAAGTCTATTGTAAATGCCGCCCGCGCCGGTCTGATACAACCCTCGGAAATAGATGAAGAACTGTTCAGCAGTTTTCTGTACACAGCCAATCTTCCCGACCCCGACCTGTTGATCAGAACCTCCGGAGAACAGAGAATTTCGAACTTCCTGCTCTGGCAGACCAGCTATACCGAATTGTATATTATCGACGCATTGTGGCCGGATTTCGGGCGAAAGGAACTGTTTGAAGCAATAGCTGAATATCAGCGTCGCGAACGCCGTTTCGGCAAAATCGGCAAGGGTAAGTCCTGATGAGTCGCAACCTGGCTTTGCGTATCGGGGTGGCGGCTGTTTTCATACCGTTTATACTTTGGGCCTGTTACCGGGGCGGCTGGGTATTGAGCCTTCTGTTTCTTGTCTTTGCTCTGATTGCCATCGGCGAATTTCTCTACCGTGAGGGTTACGGTTTCGACTCCGG
>JAJRTA010000223.1 GCA_024278515.1 Candidatus Zixiibacteriota bacterium | reverse complement strand
GGACTGCACGACAATTGCCGGCGGGGTCCATCCGACATTTTGCTGGCGTGACATCCTGAAAGATCCGAACACTCCGGTTGACTACGTGATCATCGGCGAAGGGGAGATTCCGCTTTTTCGGTTCCTGTCGAATTATGAGAATATCGATGAACGTCACAAAACCCCCAACCTGGCCTATAGTTTCAACGGTGAGCTTAAGGTCAACCCGTCCCTTGAGTTCAATGACGACCTCGATTCTCTCCCGGTGGCGTGGGATCTTCCGGACTGGTCGAAGTACAAATACTACGTCATTCCGGATTCGATTCTGGGTGCTGTTTCTACCTCGCGTGGCTGTACCCATGGCTGCACTTTCTGTTCACAACAGAAATTCTGGGAGCAGGGTTGGCGAGGCCGTAAGCCTGAAAAGGTCGTCGAGGAAATAGTTTATCTGAACTCCAAGCATGGCGTCAATGTATTCTTGTTTACCGATGAATATCCCACCTATGACCGTGATCGCTGGGAAGAGCTGCTCGATCGTGTGATCGCGGCTGATCTTGGTATCTATATTCTGATCGAGACGAGGGTGGAAGATATCGTCAGGGATGAAGACATATTGTCAAAATATCGCAGGGCCGGTGTTGTCCATGTCTATGTCGGGGCCGAGGCAACCGATCAGGAAACCCTGGACAAGGTCAACAAGGAGATCACCGTCAGTGACTCCCGTCGGGCGATTGAGCTTATCGCCGAATACGGTATGATTTCAGAAACTTCGTTTGTGCTGGGTTTCCTGGATGAAACGGAAGAATCCATCGAACGGACATTCCGTCAGTCGCTCGAATTCAACCCCGACTTTGCTCACTTCCTGGCCATAACTCCCTGGCCCTATGCCGACTTTTACGATGAAGTCAAACATGCCATCGCTGTCGACGATCTCAGCCAGTACAACCTGATCGAACCGATTATCAAACCGGACAACATGACCCTTCGTGATATCGATCTTGCTATCATCAACTGCTATCGACGATTCTATATGCCGAAGATTCGCAAGTTTGCCGCCGACCCTGATCCGTTCCGCCGTCATTACCTGATGGCTTCCGCCAAACTGATAATGAAGTCATCATTCCTGATCAAGAAATTCGCCAAAGTCGGTATCAACCCGATGGCTGTCATGGAAAAGATGCTCAACCGTTAGAACTTATCATCATGACACTGATAACACAAATCGGTGCCGGCCATCTGTAACATCTTATCGTCACGGGACGCATGCATACTATGACAGGTCGATACACAGGTAACCATCGAACCGGTGTTGACATCAGTGGTTCCATCACCGGTCGGATGCGACAACCCCAGGTCGTGACTGCCGTGACATCCGTTGGCGCACACCGCAAGCTCGGAACGGACGAACAAATGCGGCTGGTCGGAACTGTGCGGATCATGACATTCAACGCAATTCATACCGGTATGACCGGCGGCGCTCAGCCCGGCATCATGATCGGCGTGACAGGACAGACATATAAGGTTGTCAGACTGAAACGACAGCACCTCGCCTGATGGTCCCTGTTCATGGCAGAACATACAGTCGTCATTACTCTCAATAAAATGTCCGGTCGATTTTGTTATCAGTTCATTATGACAACCGACACAGTTGTCGTCATCGGTGGAATGAGGACTCGAGGCGACAGCAATACCGATCAACGAAATCATCCAGACGGTAATCGGTAAAAAATGTTTCAATTTCATAATACAGCCACTCCTTTATTGCAGCTTTCAACGGACGACACAGTTCCCGACAATTCCATGGACGCTTCTCAAGGATGGGCGAATCGCCGGGACCCGGGCCGGTCGCCGTTTCAATGTTCCATGGTTGGACAGGGCAAGCTGCGTGCCGCAAGGAGCGCTGGTAACAATTTGCGGGACATTGGGTTGAAACACCCCCAAAACTCTCTGCTGCAGGCCGGGACTTCAGGTATGGGAGCTGAGCCATACTGTGTTGTTGATAAAACAGCCCTGTCTGTGTCTTGATAAGCTAACTAACGGAAAGCGAGTTGATGAACAAAAGGAGGAGATTATTCTTTGATTACTTTAACCCGGCCTTTGCCTTTGGTGTCATTCAGGTATTTCTTGTATGCTTCTTTATTGGCTTCCTGAACGGCGCGATCGACTTCAAGATTATTCTCTTTGACCCGCACATTATAGGCTTCGATCTCTTCATTCTGCGCCCGTATGAAACGCAGTTTACGTGCCGAGAGGATTTTCCCCAGTATATAAGACCCGCCCGACAGAACTATCCCGGAAATCACCAGGGCATTGGCTGTCGCCTGATCGTCTTTGCTCAACAGTATTTTGGCCAGCAACCCCTGCCCGAACGGGATAATCGCAAATGTTTCGGCAAATGCGTTGAACTGATTTCTGAGCAGCTCCGCCCTCTCTTCCTCCAGCATGGGCAGTTCCATATCGTAGAACAACCCGAGTGAATCGGCGGTAAGATCCGAAGGCGGCAAAGGTCTGAGTACATAGCGCATTATTATCTTATGCATGGAATCGACACTGACCGGCCTGGACAGCGGCTCGAAGTTCTCTTCGACAACCTCGATCATTCGTTCCCCCAAAGGCAGCATCAGCTCAACCGGTGTGACAGTATCAACCGAGACGCCATCAACAAGTATCGTTGCACCGGCCGGATCGGATTCGATTACTACTGTTCCGGCCTGCGGACCTGAGGGTTCCTTCTGCGGGAGAAAGTTGACTTCGATTGTCTCAATAGTCCCGGGTTCGAGAGTAATCGTCCGTGTCCTGGTTTCATACTCGGCATGTTCGAATACGATTTCATACTCACCCGGCGGTAAGTTGAGCAGAAACCAGGCATCCTTCACTAAACTATTACCATGAGAATCGACAGTGATGGAGTCACCATTGATGGTCATATGAACATTGTCGATATCGACCCGTAGTTTGAGATTGTCCGGTTCCACGGCTGCCGCCGAAGAAACAACCAGCAAAACCACGATCGGCAGACAAAGACTCACCAAACCGGAGAATCTCGACAGACACCGAAATAAGGCCAGATATCTCATTGCTTATTGAAGATAACACAATTAACGTAGTAGTCAAGCAAACCACCATTGAGCAATTCTCTGAATCCATCACTTGACACTGGGTCAGAAGATTGCTTCATTGTACGCGCGGTCAGATTGGCTGTTCAATTCCGTTCAGGCTGAGGTTCAGCCGGGATTGGTCGATCAGCCGCGTGTAATTCGGGCCTCGTTTGTAGTATAATAATCTGAGATTAATTATGTATTCTATAGAAAAAACCGACTACGGTTATCACCTGACTTTTAGCGGACAGATCCTCGAATTTGAAATGGCTGAATGGGTAGAGGAATCCAAAAAAATACTGGAAGAGCAAAAAGGATCGTTCTCTGTATTTGTCGATATGCGTCGACTTCTGCCGATTCCAACCGAATCCCAGGTTTACATGCAGAAAGGACAGCGTCTTTACAAGCAGAAGGGGATGGAACGATCGGTAGTAATTCTGGAAAATCCAACCCTTACCCGTCAGTTCAAACGTATAGCCAGACAGACCGGCATTCTTATGTGGGAAAGATATATCGATGCCTCGTTGGCAGGTGACTGGGAAAAAGTAGCTCTTGACTGGATTCTGAAAGGTATCGAACCGGAGCAAAGCTAAGGCTTGTCCTGTTAGTTCCTGCGACCGATTCGAAGCAACCGTTATTATGTCCGTACCGTAAAAACTTCCGCTCAGTCTTCCTCGTACTGTTTTTTGATCCGGGCAAGAATATCCGGGTCGGCCAGGGTCGTAGTGTCGCCGAGGATCTTACCGGTAGCGATATCCCGAAGCAACCTTCGCATGATTTTCCCGGAGCGGGTCTTGGGCAGGTCCGGGACGTGAATTATTCGTTCCGGTTTGGCGATAGCGCCGATTTTTCGCGCAACGAATTCGGTCAGACGCTTTGCTGTCTTGTCGTCGAATTCGAGCGACCCGCCCAGAGTAACGAATGCGGCCAGACACTCCCCCTTCAAATCATGAGGAATACCGACCACGGCCGCCTCGACAACCGATTCATGTTCGACCAAAGCCGATTCCACTTCCATCGTTGAGATACGATGACCGGCGGTGTTGATCACATCATCGACCCGTCCGAGAATCCAGAAATAACCCTGCTGATCGACCCGGGCCCCGTCGCCGGGGAAATAGATGCCGGGCCATTTTGACCAGTAAGTCTCCACGAACCGCTCACGATCTCCCCAGATTCCGCGCAACATCCCGGGCCACGGTTTGGTGATGGCCAGATACCCGCCCCCCTTTTTGACTTCCCTCCCGTCGTCATCAAGGATTTTTGCCTCGATACCGGGGAATGGCTGGGTGGCTGAACCCGGCCTGGTGGTTGTAACACCCGGCAACGGGGTGATCAGAATATGCCCGGTTTCCGTCTGCCACCAGGTGTCGACAATGGGACAGTTACCTTTCCCGATGACTTCGTGGTACCATATCCATGCTTCCGGGTTAATCGGTTCGCCTACTGTGCCCAGAAGCCTGAGCGTTGACAGATCGTGGCGATTCGGCCATTCTTCACCCCACTTCATGAAAGCTCGAATGGCTGTCGGAGCGGTATAGAAAATACTGACACCATTATCCTCGACTATCTGCCAGAAACGATCCCGATCCGGCCAGTCCGGAGATCCCTCGTACATCACCTGCGTTGCTCCATTGGCTGTCGGACCATAAACCAGGTAGGAATGGCCGGTCACCCAGCCGATATCGGCCGTACACCAGAAAACATCATCATCTTTGAGATCGAACACATACTTTGTCGTTGCGTAAACCCCGGTTAGATACCCGCCGCAGGAGTGCATTATCCCCTTCGGTTTGCCGGTCGTTCCGGAAGTGTAGAGAATGAACAGGGGATGTTCACTGTCGACATACACCGGCGGACAGAAATTGTCTGCTTCCTGCATCAGGCGATGGTACCAGTGGTCGCGCCCATCCTTGATCCGCAAGAGGAAATTGCCGCGCTTGACTATCACCACATGCTCAATCGAGGGACACTCGGCCAATGCGACATCGGCGTCATGTTTGAGCGGGATAATCTGACCGCGCCGGTAACCGCCGTCAGCCGTGATCAGCAGCTTCGCTTCCAGATCAACGATTCGATCCCTGAGTGACTCCGGTGAAAACCCACCGAACACTACCGAATGAATCGCCCCGATCCGGGCGCAGGCCAGAGCGGTGATCATCAGTTCCGGAATCATCGGCAGATAGATAGCTACCCGGTCACCTTTATTGATTCCGAGCTTCTTGAGCACATTGGCGAATTTGTTGACCTGACGGTACAGGGCGTAATAGGTCAGTGTTTGTTTGTCGCCCGGTTCCCCTTCCCAGATCAGGGCCGCTTTGTTGCGTCGGCTTGTTTCAACATGGCGATCGAGACAGGATTCAGTGATATTCAGTTTGCCGCCGACAAACCACCTGGCATCGGGCGCCTTGAAAGAACAGACCTGACGCCACTTTTTGTTCCAGACCAGTTCTTCGGCCAGCTTTCCCCAGAACTGCTCTGGGTTTCGTCTGGCTTGGGCATATACTTCTTTTTTGGCATTGGCCGCTTTGGCAAAAGCAGCCTTCGGCTTGAAAGAACGTTTCTCGTCAAGCAGAGTATCGATAGTGGAAGGGCCGGATTGGGCTGAGCTTGTCGCTCTGGCTTTCTTTTCTGATTTTACTGCGGCGCCGGATTTTTTCCCGGACTTATTTTTTAATTTCTTTGCTGTCGGCATAGAAAACTCCGGTCAATGATGGGTAGCCTTTACGGGATATAGTTGGTCCTGATCACCCATGTCAAGGATTATATCAGGATGGCAGGCCGGTCTTGACGTGGACTTCAGCTCTTATGGTCGATCTGTTTTATCAGGTTTTTGAAAATGAAGAAATGTATCGGCGTCAGTGCGTACCAATAAATACGACCGAAAAACGAGCTCGTGTCAAAGTAGGCCGTGACTGTCAGTATTCGCGTATCCTGCCCGTTAATCTCGTCGATAGTCATCTCAAGCCAGGCGCGACCGGGCATTTTCATCTCCGCCCGCAGGAGCAGACGGCGGTTTTCAACGAGATCTTCAATGCGCCAGAAGTCTATCACATCGTTAATTTCCAGATGCACCCTGCTTTTACGACCGCGTGAGATTCCCACCCCCATGAAAATTCGATCGAGCAGTCCGCGAAGTTTCCATAGCCAGCTGCTGGTGTACCATCCTTCGGAACCGCCGATACGGCAGATCGACTTGAACAAAGCTCCGGCCGGCTTGTCCGTTACACGCGAATGCCGGGATATGAACCTGGTCTCGTGATCAAGCTCGTCAAGTTTCAGGGCCAGTTCCTGAGCCGGTGGGTAAGCGTCCGACCAGCGGGTTGAGACCCGGTCCTGATCCTCACGGGTTAAAGCTCGGAGCACCGCCTGACGGAACGAGATCGGCGGAAACCGGAGATACTCTTTGATGGAATCATTCTGACAGATTACCTCGTTCTTAAGCCCTTCAATCAGACATCGAACGATCGCGTTGGGAACCGGCGTAAACAAACTTACCAGGTAGGCATACACGCCGATCAATGATACCGGAGCAGGGATCAGGAAAGTGCGTCGATGTATGATGGAGGCCAGGGTGGCCAGCATTTTTTGATAGGTCATGATCTCCGGTCCGCCGATATCGAACGATTTACCGGCGGTTCGCGATACTTCCAGCACCCCCACCAGATACTTGATGACATCGCGTATCGCAATAGGTTGACAGCGATTTTTGGCCCAGCGTGGAAGAATAATAACCGGCAGGTATCGTACCAGATGATGTATGATCTCGTAAGATGCGCTTCCTGATCCGATAATGACGGCCGCTCTCAGAATGGTAACGGGTGTTGTCCCTTTACAGAGTTCCTCGGCTACTTCCATGCGGTTACGCAGATGCGAGGACAACGGCACCCGGATATCGCCGAGGCCGCCCAGGTAGATGATTCTCTTTACATGTAGTTCCTCGGCCACCTTGCGAAAATTCCTTGCGGCCCTGATATCAGCTTCCTCAAAATCGCTCGGACCAAGAATCAGCGAGTGAATCAGATAGTAGGCGGTGTGGATATTCTTGAGTGCGGTCCGTAACTGGTGGGTGTTGAAGGCATCGGCCACTACCACCTCAGCGTCCGGCCAGCGACCGATATGACCACGCAGATCGCCGCGTATCATTACCCGTACGCGGTACCCGCGGATCAGAAGCTCAGGTACCAACCGCCCGCCGATGTATCCGGAGGCGCCGGTTACCAGAATCCTGCACATCGCCGGCATTGGAATAGTCGGCAAATCCCGGCAGAAAAGGTCGTTGTCGGTAAATTGTTCTGTCATCGGCGGTTTAGCCATAATATTGATGCTGTCTTATTCGAGCCATGGACTGATCTGGTCCAATAAAAGGTTCTGCGGCGCATTAGTCCATGAATAATAGGCAGCAAAACAGGACAATTCAAGGCCTTAATTGCCGTTATTCAGAGTACCTGGGCGGTCGTGATAATGATTGCTCGTCCGGTTATTTCATCCTATTGTTTTGTCGACCAAAAGTTGTTGTTGCTTACACGTTCGAATATATTTAGCTGAATGAAAGCGGATAAAATACATTGACATTTTACGACCTCGTTTTTATCATGCCGCCGAGTTTCTGCAAACTCGAGACGAAGGAAGAGAAATTAGAGAGTTATGCAAAGGATCCCCCAACAGCTTATACCGCTGATTATTATGATTGTGGCAATAATCGGCAGCCTGATAACCGCTCGAACGCTTCTCGTACCGGACAGTTTCGGAGATCTCGGTCATTACCGGGCCGACAACACGGGCGAGGTGGCCGCGTTGGAGCTGTCGTATGCCGGCGCACATGTCTGCGCCGACTGCCACGACGATATTTCCGAAACCAAGCGTGATTCGCACCACTCCGGTGTCGCCTGCGAGTCCTGCCACGGACCGGCCCTGGCTCACACCGAGGCTCCGGATGAGTTCATCCCGGACGCCCCGAGGGGCCGTGATGGTTGTTTGTTGTGTCATGGTTATAATCCGGCCCGACCGTCCGGTTTTCCGCAGATTCTGCCCGGTCAGCATAATCCGACCAAGGCTTGTCTGATCTGCCATGCGCCGCACGACCCGCAACTGCCACACACAGCCGAGGATTGTTCCGCCTGTCACCGTGAGATCTCCAATCGCAAACAGGTGTCACACCATTCATCGGTGGCTTGTACCGAATGTCATAAGGCGACTGACGAACACCGGGCCAGTCCGCGTATTGTTCGCGCCGAGAAGCCTCGTAAGGCGGAGGTTTGCGGAAACTGCCATGCCCGAGGGGCCGACAGTTCCAGAGAAATCCCCCGGATCGACATGGACACGCACGGCGGAAGGTATATTTGCTGGGATTGTCACTATCCTCACTTCCCGGAGACAAATCTATGAAAAACAATAAACCACAAATGGCACGACGTGAGTTTCTGGAAAACTGTACCAGAAAGCTGCCGGGATTCTTTTTGTTATTCTCCAGCCTGAACACTGCAAATATTCTCGCCGCGAACGAGAACGATGATTATGATCACAGTGCCCATGAATACGCAATGGGAGTATCGATTCATAAATGTATCGGTTGCGGACGCTGTGCCGATGCCTGCAAAAGAGAAAACAAGGTGCCTCGTGAAGGACACTACTACCGCACCTGGATTGAACGGTATATCATACCTGCCGATGGTGAAGCGATTGTCGACAGCCCTGATGGCGGCATTCACGGTTTCCCCGAGGTCAAAACAGGGGGTGATGTCCTCCGCAGTTTTTTCGTTCCCAAACTGTGCAACCATTGCGCCAACGCGCCTTGCGTACAGGTTTGTCCGGTCGGTGCGACTTATTCGACCGAGGATGGTGTTGTTCTGGTCGATGACACATATTGTGTCGGATGTCGTTACTGCATCCAAGCCTGTCCTTACGGCGCCCGATACCTGCATCCGGAGAAGCATGTAGCCGACAAGTGCACCTTCTGTTACCATCGCATTACCAAAGGTCTGTTGCCGGCCTGTGTCGAGGTTTGCCCGACTCAGGCCAGAATCTTCGGCGAGATAGGCAAACGCAGCAGTCCGCTCAACCGCTTCGCTCGCTTTAATGATATCACGGTCCTGAAACCGGCCCTGAACACCAAGCCGAAAGTTTACTACGCCGGCGCTGACGGGGAGGTGAGGTAAGCATGGAAACTGTAATTGCCAATATCGCCTCTGCAATTCCCGGTACTACCGGTTACATTTACCCTAATGAATTCGAGCTTCACTGGTCGCTGCTGATTGTAATCTATCCGTACCTGACCGGTCTGGTGGCCGGAGCGTTCATCCTGGCCTCGCTGGAACGTGTTTTCAAGGTGCACGAAATTACACCGGTATACCGTCTCTCGCTGGTTACGGCGCTGGCTTTTCTCATAGTGGCACCTATGCCGTTATTGGCCCATCTTGGCCATCCGGAACGGAATTACGAGATGTTTTTGACACCGAACACTTCATCGGCTATGGCCATGTTCGGCTTCGTCTATGCCTGGTACCTTTTGGGCGTATTGTTGTTGGAGTTATGGCTTGATTACCGTCGTGATATCGTAAAATGGTCGAACGAGAAAACAGGTATAGCCAGGTATTTCTACAAATTCTCGACTCTGGGAGCCACCGACATATCACCCAAAGCGATCGAGTTCGACGAGAAAGCGAGCCGTTTTATTACCATTGTCGGTGTGCCGTCGGCGTTTCTTCTGCACGGATATGTCGGCTTTATTTTCGGATCGGTCAAAGCCAACCCGTGGTGGAGCAGTGTGCTCATGCCGATTGTCTTTTTGTTTTCGGCCATTGTGTCCGGTATCGCTTTGATGATACTGGTATATATGATTTCGACCATGTTCAGGTGGAAAAAAATGGACATGGCCTGTCTGAACAAACTGGCTTCATTCCTCTTGTATGCCATGCTGGTCGACTTCACTCTCGAAGCGCTCGATTTCATTCACCGATTATATGAATCGGAGGAATCTATCACGATTCTCTCGGAGATGATTTCCAACCGATTGTTTATCAGCCTTATTGTCGCCCAGATAATCCTGGGCAGCCTCGCTCCGCTGGTCGGAATAATTATGGCCAAGATGGGCAAGGTGCCGGATGAAATGAAACGGATGCTGTACTTCATCTCGGCCCTTTTGGTTCAGGTCGGTATTTTCAGCACGCGCTGGAATGTCGTTATCGGCGGACAGCTTTTCAGCAAGAGCCTGCGCGGCCTCACTGTTTACAAGCTGGAGCTGTTCGGTCTGGAGGGGCTGTTTATGGCGATAACGCTTCTCATCGCTCCGGTGATCATACTATACATACTGGTCAAGCTCTTCCCGCCGTGGATGGACAAACCGGAACTTGATGTAGCTGCTGCCAAAGAAGCGGTTGCACCGGCTAAAGAGACCGAATAAGCATACTTGTTGTACTCTGTGAAAAAGTACCCGGCGATATCCCGCCGGGTTTTTTTATAGTGTGTGATACTGTTACGAATAGAATCTCCGTCATAAACTACGATACAATACCGAAAAAACGTGTACGGTGCAAAATTATGTTTGACTTTGATCATGCCTGACAGTTTATCGAATAGGGTTAGTTGTCATACCTAAGGAGATTACAATTGAACAACAGCAAACCTTCGATCAAAGAAACGGAATTCTTCACTACTTCGGAACTGGCCAAGAAACTCAAAATGAACGTTCAGGTTATAACCCGTAAAGTACAGGCCGGGGAAATCCATGCCTATAAAATAGGCAAGGACTGGCGTATCCCGGAACAATCGGTGCTCGCCTGGCTGGAGAATCACTCCAACCGCAACGGCAGACCGACGATTGGAAGAACAACTGCGAAGCAACTCAACAAAAGACCGGTTCATACCGGCGCTGCCGAGCCTCGTCGAACCGCTCTGCTGGAATATATCATGGCCCAGTTCGCACCCCAGCGTGATTACACGGAAGCCGATGTTGACCGGGTAATCGCCCGTTATCAGAGCAATACGCAGGCAATCCGCTCGGAACTGGTGGCCCTGGGTATGTTGACCAACAACAGCGGGCGCTACCGTCGTGTTTCAAATTACCGTCTGTCCTCGGCCGGATGAGCTGTCTGTATAATTCGTAACAAAAAGCCCCTCGCTTGTGTGAACAATACGAAGGGCTTTTGATCTATGACTTAATTCGACTCACATACCCATCTGACCGCGCGGTGTTGGCGGCGGTGCGCCGCGAGCGCCCAACAACTGCTGCAGGAATGGATCGGATTCGTTTATTTTGTATTGACGAAACAGGTTGGCTATTTCAGTCAGTTCCGAACTTCGCCCGGTCCGCAGGAGTATCATGGCCAGCTTTCTGAAAGCGAAATTGGAATTGGGGTTGTCTTCAAAAGCACTCTTTGCCAACCTGATCCCCTCTTCAACCAGGGCCGTATCTCCCCAGCGCTGGCCCATTTGAACCTTTACCAAACCCAAATCCTGACGATAGAAAAGGTTTTCGGGGTTTGATTCGGCAAAGGCCTCGAGAGTATCGTGAATCATGTTCCACATAGAGTCAGCCGCGGCGGTGTCACCTGAATTCTCATATATTTCAGCAAGGTACGAACCGGTTTGCCAGTACTCCGGATACACTTTAAGCATCTTCTTCATCAGGTTTTCCGCCTTTTCTTTAGCGTCGGAGTCGGTTATCCCGGCCACCGAATCGAGCCGGGCCTGGGTAAGAAACTCCTCGTACAGGCGGGAAGCGTTCACCCCCATGGTGACAAACACACCGGTAGCGTTTTCGTCACGGTAAACGTGAGAATCTTCATAGCCGTCGTAACGATAGGTGTTCATGAACAGATCATACCCGCGATCGGCATCGATCGATCGCGGCGGTGGATCATAGCTCAACTTGTAGAGCATTCCGACCGTGTGAACCCGCTCACGCAATTTCAATGGCGACTCGGCGTACGGCGGAGAAGTGAAGTAAATCGGATACTTGAGCTTGAGGGTGTCGCCTTCTTTGTAGGTCGATTCCAGAACGATTTCATCCATCATCATATCGGCCACACGAACAATTCGACCGTCTAACTGCGAAGGTTCAAGATACGTTCGCCGTTTACGTGGCCGGTCAAAAAACGGCTTGAGCGGACGCCCTCTTTCAAACCCATTCTCATCTTCATAGGGATACCAGATTATCTGTGAGTCCTCCAGCGAGATCGGTACGTCGTAACGATTCTTCATCTGCTCGACATACCAGTCGGTGTTCAAAAGCGACAGGTTGACCACGCGGATGTCGAGCCGGTATCCGTAAACCTCCTGTATGCACCATAAGGGGAAAGTATCGTTGTCCCCGGAAGTAAACAGGATTGCGTTCGGTTCGCAGGTGTCAAGAATGTTGGCCGCGTAATTATACGGTATGAAATTGTCCGACCGATCACTGGCGTGAAAGTTGTGCGCCAGCGAAACAACCGGCAACAGTCCCAATACCGACGCCGCCAGTACCAATGTCCGCTGTTTGGTTGCGTTGTCTTTGGCCAGACGATCTCTCAGATAGTTTATTACCGCCGAGATCCCCACGCCCATGGCGATTCCGAAGAACACAAAAGCGGGCGTGAAGAAATAATCACGATTACGAACTTCCAGGTAGGCGTCCCCGGTCATCGGGTTGTATTTGGTCCCGTCGGCGAAATTCATGTACAGAATCAGACCGACCGAGCAGACTAAGAAGAGAGTAAAGAACGGCAACCCGATCTCCAGTCGTTTGCGAATCGCCGTAATCATACCGATCATCCCCAGGAGGAAAAACGGCACGATAAACACCCATCCGGCCCGGGAATACTGTTCTTCAAAGTACGACCAGAATCCCATGTGGGCATGACGTCCGAATTGGTTGCCCCAGCTTCCGCGCCGTTTGAACATTCGATCGACCATGGAGATTTGCTGGTACTGTTTACGATCCAGAAAGTTTTCAAAGGTACGCCAGTCACGAGACGGGTTGTTTTCGTCGATACGTGGATTCAGAATGGAACGAATCGGGATATAACCGTGCACGGAGATACCCATAAACCCGATCAGCACAATAGCTATGGCTGTTTTCCACTGCAGATTCCAGTTTTGCTGTTTTGATACAATGGCCAGAATAGCCAGAACGACAACAGTTATGACGGTTGCCCACTCGTAGTACTTGAACTGAATCATTACCGTGCAGATCGAAGCAATCGCTATTACCAGCGCCCAGTTGATCTTTTTATAAAGCATCAACAACAACGCCAGCCCTAATATTCCGGTCACGGCGTAGAAGGCCTGCACTCCTCCCCGACCATTGGAAAACAGAATGATAAAAACAAGCTCAAGAATGATAAAACCACATACCATCAGCCAGTCACGAGGCGTGGCATCTTTATGGAGTATGAAGAAGACAGCGCATATCGGCAGCACCAGAAACACCGTCATGTGAATTCCGATCCCGAGCATGGTCAGGTAGAAAATAAGGATCAGCGTCCTGGCCGCTTTCGGCGTTCCTCTCTCCTCAAAAAACCTCAAAGTAAGCCAGACTATCGCTACCGACAAGGCCAGAGCCAGACCATAGACTTCCGCTTCGACCGAGTTTCCCCAGTTGGTGCGCGAAAAAGCCACAAACAAGCCGCCCGCAAATCCGCCTATGTAGGCGATCATCCGGTTTATTTTGGAGTAACGATCTTCTTTGGAGAAGAAATAACCTACCAGACGGACTGTCAGCAAATATGAGAACATGGCTGTAAATGCTGAAGAGATCACTGAAACATAGTTTATCCGGTAGGAAATATCTTCAACAAACGGAATCAGCGAAAAAATACGGCCGATCAGCACAAACAGCGGTGTGCCGGGCGGATGGGGAATCCCCAGGCTGTAGGCGCAGGCGATAAACTCGCCACAGTCCCAGAAAGAGAAAGTCCGCTGTACGGTCAAAGCGTAGACAACTAAAGAAATCAGAAAAACAACTGTGGCTATGACTGCGTTGGTACGGTCAAATCCGGGCTGGCCGGGGTCGTTTTCTTCGATCAAAACATCCTCCTAAAGTCGTTGTCTCTTATACCGATAATCCATGAAAGAGGCCTAAGAAACTATTGGTCAACAAGGCCTCAAATATAATGATAGCGTTACAAATAACAACAGAATAATTCGGACCTGCCTTCATGTAAAAGGCTGCCCCGGAGGTTTATTATGTTTGTCTGGTGTGCAATCCTGTTTGGTTTAGGTCTCCTCGCGTTTGTCGACTCGATTTTCAATATGGGGGAGGTGTTTCGGCGCGCCAACTCGATCGTGTTTCTTCTCATTTCTCTTGGTTTGCTGATCCGTACTACCACCAAAATCAAGCTGGGGAGACTCGAAGATCGCGAGAATCGCGTTTTTGACCTGGAACGCCGCGTTCGTCAGCTGGAAGCGGAAAGAGAAAGACAGCCTGATTTTTAGCCGATAGCATCGGCTTCGAGTTCGCGCAATTTTTTTCTGACTTCCGATATGAATGGATAGTTGGGATACTCTTCGAGTAATCTCCGATATATCTCTTTACATTCTTCAACCCGCTCCGGGTCCGGGTAGAAAATATCTCCCTTGATTTTCAATCCGTATGGAAAATAGTATGAGTCGGCGAAACCGCTTTCCATCCGATCGACCAGCTTCAACACAGCCGCCGTATCACCTTCTTCGTTGGCTATATTGATCAGATGAAAAAGAGCCAGATCGGCCAGCGCCTTACCGGCCGGATCCTCGGTAATAAATATCAAAGCCGCCTTGAGCGAATCCTGCATACGCCGCGTTTCATACTCCACAACTTTTGCGTAAGCTTTCAGCAATTCCTGATTGGAGCCGATCCTGTCCCGGGCGGTCAGAAGCTGCAGGGCGTCATTGACAAAATATCCATCCGGGTAGTTGATCATCAGCCGCTGCAGGCCGACCTCGGCGGAATCAAAACGTCCCTGGCAGAAATCGATTACGGCCAGTCGAAAATCCACTTCTTCAGCCAGATCGGAGTTGAGCTTCATACCGGCCAGACGGCTGAACCCCTTGCGGGCCTGCTCGAAATCACCACTGCGCAGGTCACAATACGGTCTGGCCATGTTCGATTTGATATACCCCACGCCACGTTTGTAATGGCTGATAACGGAATCGAAATAAATACGCGCCGAGTCATATTCAGCCAGATAATCGAGATAAAGCATACCGATCAGGTAGAGTCCTTCCCCCTGATCCTGTATCCGGGGAACGCTGTTTACAAGATCTTCATAAACGGTACGAGCCTTGCGATACTGTCCCGCCCTGGTCAGAGCCTTTGCGTAAACGAAAAACGCTTCGGTCGTTACCGGACTCTTCCGGTAGTTTCGGAAAAACTTCTCACCCATGTCGACAGCCAGCGAGTACTGACGACGTTCCAGACAACTGCGCATGAACCTCACCAGCGCCTGACCGTCAAGACCTTCCAGGGTGTCGATCCTGTACGTATAGGCCAGCGCCTCTTCCAGGCGTCCGGTTTTCAGATAAAAAGCGGTCAGCGCTTTCAAACCGAGCAGGTTGGACCCGTCCTGTACCTGTTCGAGGATGGTTGCTTCGGTCTGCTCCGATGAACCGGGAAAATCAAGCAGGGCGAGAAGCCGGTGCTCGGCCATCTGCGCTTCACGGGTCGTATCTGCAAGTAACGGAAGGTAAGCCAGCACGGCTTCACGATCGAGTCGTTGCGCCTCGACTAG
>JAJRTA010000222.1 GCA_024278515.1 Candidatus Zixiibacteriota bacterium | reverse complement strand
CATCGAGTGACGGCAGTTTGCCGGAACGCAACAGCGACGCCACCGCGTCTTCGATAGCCGCCGCGCCCGTTTTTTCGCCGAGGAAATCAAGCATCATCTGCCCGGCCATGATCGCGGCAATCGGACAGGCGACATTCTTGTCTTTGTACTTGGGCGCGGAACCGTGAATCGGTTCGAACATCGACACCTGCCCCGGATGAATGTTTCCTGAAGCGGCTATCCCCATCCCGCCCTGAACCATCGCACCCAGATCAGTGAATATATCGCCGAAGATATTGGTCGTGACAACGACATCAAACCATTCCGGGTTTTTCACCAGCCACATACAGGCGGCATCGATATAGGCGTGATCCTTCTCGATATCGGGATACTCGGCGCCGACTTCTTCCATGGTGCGGGTCCAGATATCCTGCGCCCGGATGGCGTTGGCCTTGTCAACCAGGGTAACCTTGTTGTCCTTGTTGCGCTCTTTGGCCAGCTCAAAAGCGTAGCGCACCGCCCGTTCGCATCCTTTGCGCGTGAACACCATGTTGGCCACGGCCACTTCATCGGGCGTGCCGGCTTTCATGATGCCGCCAAGGCCGGTGTAAACATCCTCGGTATTTTCGCGCACCACCACCATGTCGACATCTTCGCACTTCTTGTCCTTGACCGGACAGAGAGCTTCGGAATACAGTTTGATCGGACGAAGGTTTATGTACAAGTCCAGTTTGAAACGGATACCGGCAATGACCGCGCGCTCGACCAACCCGACCTCACAGCGCGGGTCGCCGATGGCTCCGAGATAGATGGCGTCATGCTGACGGTATTCATCGTACGCCGATTCCGGGACCAGCTCGCCGGTCTTCAGGTAATGTTCCGAACCGAACGGGTACTCGGTGGTTTCGTATTCAAATCCGGTGATTTCCGATGCGACCTTTAACACTTTGAACGCTTCGCGCGTAACTTCGGGGCCGATACCATCTCCGCCTAAAACTGCTATCTTGTACAAATCTCGAATCCTCTCATTGGTTGACGGTTCATTGTCCACCGGTTCATCGAACAAGGTGGGGTTCAGGGAAGGAATATATCAGCAATGGCAAGCGAGGGCAAGTAACCTGAGATGAAAAGTTGGAAAATCGGGACACCGGCGGTCAGAGAGTAACGACTGCTACTGCTCCCCCGGCCAGAGTTGGTCACGGAGTTTGTTCAGACGTTCAAGAGCGGTGTTGTCTTTTTTCATGGCATAATACCGCTCAAGATAGCCGAAGGCATTGAGGTAGTTGCGGGTCATCGCTCTTGACACCTTATCAAGACGGACCTCTCCGCCCATCCCCCGGTACGAATAGCGTTCGAGGAGATTACGCTCAAGGGCTGAGATATCCGCCCGTTCGTTTTTTCTCACGGCAATTTTGAAAACTACTCCGTCGGGACGCATATATTCCTGCAGTCCGAGTGAAATGATCGGCCCCAGCCCGGCTGAAAGATAAATCGGCCGTCGCCAGCGGTTGGTCTTCAAGATGTCCAGAAGAACCTGGTCACTGACCGACCGGTAACGCCCCTCGATGGATGGCACGACCTTCAGGTGTACCGGAATACTGTCAGGGCCGGTGGTGTAGATCGTTACAACTTCGCTGTCTGCGGCGATCGGGACAAGGCTGTCGATAGTTTCGGAGGTGAGATTCCACGGTATCGAGGGGTGGTACTTCAGATGGCTTTTCAGCCGCCACGAAGTGTTGAGCAGAGAGTAATTGAGAGTGAGGACATCCGGTCGATAACCTTCCACCATCTGAAGATACCAGACCGGGAAAGTGTCCGAATCACCGCCCGTGATCAAAATCGCGTCCTTTTCACAACTGTCGAGGATATTTTTACCAAAATCGATCGGAGTAAAATTGCCGCTCTGGTCGTTGGTTTTCCAGTTAGCGTAAAGCGCGTTGATCGGCAAAACGACAAACAGCAACAGGCCGATCATCCAGTCGACCGCCGGTCGGTAGCCGGTGATGCGGGTCAGAAAGCGCATTAATGCGCAGGATCCGAAACCGATCCAGACGGCGAAGATCATGAATGAAGCCAGAAAATGGCGATCCATTTTGCGGAAATAGTCAGGGGGGATATTGAGGTAGAAAATCGCCAGCGCGCTCGAACAGAGGAACAAAATCAAAAGCAGAGATGTCGCCTTTCGACGAATGAAACTATACAATAATCCCAGAATCCCGACCAGCAAGGGCAGGCCATATAGCGCGTCCCATTTTATCGTCATGTTTTCAGGATCGAAACCGGCGAAGTTCCAGCCCAGATAGCGCAGATATTCATGTTTGATCTGTGTCGCCCATAGCGGCCCTTTCCGTTGCAAAAGATCGGCGCCAAACACCGAGATGCCGCGCTCTTTAAGGGCCAGATAATCCCACAGTTTTCCCAGGTTGTCGGGATCGGTGAAGTTGATCCGGGGATCGAGCTGGGCGCGAAACATGTTGGTCAGTTGCAGTGAAAGTCCCAGCCCGAACAGCATAATCCCCCCAATCCATAAGCGCCCCGACAGTATCAGGCGCGGCTTTCTCACCAGAACCAAAAGAACGAAACCGGGGACGAATAAAAGGTTGCTTCGATGGATGCTTAAATCGAGACCGAACACGAAAGCCGCCAGCAACAGGAAATTGGACGCCCCTTCGGCATCCGGATTTTCCCACCAGCGAACGGCCAGATAAAGTAAGATCGCCGCGGCCAGCATACTCAGCCCGTACGGATTGGCATATCCCGAGTGCGCCCATACCGAAACAGCAAAAGCGAGCGTCAATGATGCCGTCAGGGCGCCGATTACGACAGCGGTGTCGTCACGGTCGTCATTGCTGTAAACAGATCGCAACAATCGAAGCATAACATAAAAGAGAATCGTGACAGCCACAGCCGTGACCAGAGCAGACAGGAGATTTAGCCGGGCCGAAGGCGTGACGATGAAGGCGACAAACCAAACCAGCCGTCCGAGCAACTGCAAAAGCAAAGAGCCGGGAGCGCCATCAACGCCCATCGTAACACTTGAGACTACGTACCCGGCCGAGTCCCACCATCGCGGTCCCGGCCACATGGTAAGCAGGTACACAACAAACGAGAAACCAAAGACGCCCGGTCCGGCGATTCTGGTCGCCAGGGTTACGTCCGGTGATATTGCGTTGTGACCTTTCTGTTCGGCAGGCGAACTTCTCGGCCACAAACCGGCCGGAATCAACCACAGGTAACCGAGGATCAATAACAGCGGAGCCAATGTCATCGACCAGAAAGAGTCAACCGGCGGAGTCCGAAGAGAGACATAGCCGAGAATTACCGCCGCCAGACCGGTAAAAAACAAGCTGGAAGGTTTGTTGATATGGCTCATCAGCAGCGATTGTCTCCATGAGTGAGTCTAACCCAACATCGGGGATTGATAATTCTCTGTCAAGCTTGTTGTGATAACGGAGCCGGGGACGATCCGCAAGGGAGTAAAAGTTCAAGCCGGGCAGGGGTAAGCGTCCGAACCGTTTTCAGCCGGCCCCTTAGCTTCATAACCGGCCATCGTCGACAAACCGCAGATCGAACGGAATTACTACAGGACATGGTCAAAACAGCCGATAATCTTACCAATATAAATTGTGTCCGGGACAGGGATTTCGGAAGAGTCTCTGAGTTGCAGAAGGCAGGGTGCATTAGTATCCAAAGAAACATGCTTAATTATGGCGACCGATCTGAGTAGAAAGTGCGCGACAGGTTTCAGGCGGAATCCGGCGGGTGAGCAACCTGCTCAGTATGAGTTTCGTATTCTCTTTAACGGCGTCCATGATGTAATCTTTTTATGCGATGTCAAGACCGGGCGTATTATTGACGCCAACGCACGGGTCAAAGATACCTTCGGTTACACGGTCGAAGAGGTGGTGGGGCTCAACCTGGCTGAGATCAGTGTCGGTAAACCGCCATACACCCACCGCAAAGCCCGTCTGTTGTTTCTGAAAGCAGCCTTGAAAGGACCCCAGATATTCCTTTGGGAGGTAACGCGCAAAAACGGCCATCCCTTTCTGGGTGAAATTACCCTGAAGCGCTGTGATCTGTTCGGAAACGATGTTATCCTGGTGATCGTTCGCGATATCACTGAACAACATCGAGCCGAAACCTCGCTGCGGGCACGTGAGGAGCTCTTACGGGGTATTCTGGAATCCACTGCCGATGGAATCCTGGCCGTCGACTCAGAAGGAAAAGTAACTCATTGCAATCGTCGCTTTGCAGAGTTGTGGCGAATACCGGAGTCGGTTCTGAAAACGGAAGATGACGATCAGTTGATCGGTTTTGTCCTGGACCAGCTTATCGATCCTGAAGCCTTTCTTTCCAAAGTCAGGGAGCTGTACAACAGCCCCGAAGAATCCTTCGACACCCTTGAATTTAAAGACGGTCGCTTATTTGAGCGTTTCTCCTGTCCTCTGACCGAAGAGGACAAAATAATCGGCCGGGTCTGGAATTTTCGTGATGTCACCGACCATAAACGAGCCCTCACGGAACTTCAGGCGCAGGAAGCGCGACTGGCCGAAGCCCAGCGTGTCGCCGGTCTGGGAAACTGGGAATACTATGTAGACAACAATAACATAAGCTGGTCCGAAGAATTAGGCCGGATTTTCGGGTTGGAAGAGAACAACTGCTGTGGCGACCTGAGCCTATTTCTTTCGGCAGTGCACCCGGATGATCGTTTTTCAGTTCTTCGCAGTTTTGTCGTAACACTAAAAGCAGGGCGGGCTATGGACCTGGTGTTTCGAATTGTCATACCCGGGGGGCAGATTCGTTTCGTTCATCAGAAAGGCACCGTGGGGACCAACAAGGCCGGTGACCGGGTAAGGCTATACGGTACTATCCACGACATCACGTCCAGCCATCGTATGAACGAAGCTCGCCGATTGGTGTCATCGGTTTCGGAAGAGGCGGCGGAACAGGATCTGGAAGCACTGCTCGGCAAAATCTGTAATCGACTGGGCGATCTGATAGATACCACCAATTTCTACGTTGCTCTGTACGATCCAAAGGAAGACACTTACTCCTTTCCCTACAGCCGTGACCTGTATGACGGAATAGATTTTTCTCAGAGCCAGCTCAAACGCAGTCTGACTGATTATGTCCGTAGAACCGGACAGCCTCTTCTTTGCGATGAAAGAACCCGAGAAAAACTTATCGAGTCAGGCGAGATAGAACTGATCGGTCATCCCTCACCGATCTGGCTGGGAGTTCCGATAAAAGCTTCCGGCGAGACGATGGGGGTGGTCGTGGTTCAGCACTACTCTCAGGCCGACCGGTACAATCATGAAGATCTTGATCTCCTGTCGTATATCACGGTAACCATAGGTCGGGCCATCGAGCGTAACCGGGAAGCCAGGCGTCAGCAGGAACTGCAGAGTAAACTGGAGCGTGCTCAGCGCATGGAGTCGCTTGGTATTCTGGCCGGCGGTGTCGCGCACGATCTGAATAATACCCTGGGGCCGCTGGTCGGTTATCCCGAACTGGTGCTTAAAAAACTGCCTGCCGACAGTCCGGTAAGAAAACAGGTTGAGCGAATCGGACAAGCGGCCCGAGATGCCGCTGATGTTATTCAGGATCTGCTGACCATGGCCCGTCGGGGACGGTTTGAATTGAATCCGATAAATGTCAACGATGTGTTCGCCGACTATTTCGATTCACCCGGCTACCTGCGCGTGGTTGGAGCGAACCCGGAGGTCTCCGTTGATATCGATCTGGGCAAGGATTTACCGCCTGTCAGGGGTTCGGCGCCGCATCTCTCCAAGGTATTCATGAACCTGATAATAAATGCTTTCGATGCCATGCCCGAAGGCGGCAGGCTGACCATACAAACCTCGCACGAATACCTGTCGGCTCTTATCGGCGGGCATGACGGGATCGAACCGGGCGATTATGTAATTGTCCGCGTGAAAGATACCGGGATCGGGATAAGCAAGAAAGACCTCGAGCGGATTTTCGAACCTTACTATTCCAAGAAAAACATGGGTTCTTCCGGAAGCGGTCTGGGCTTGTCGATTGTTTATGGCATTGTCAAGGATCACAAAGGGTTTTACGATGTTTTTTCCGAGCCGGGCGAAGGCACCGAGTTCGTGCTATATTTCCCGGCGGCGATTTCTAGCGAACAGGAGACTACTGCTGAATCAAAAAAAGATATCCGCGGGAACGAGTCATTGCTGGTTGTTGATGATTCCGATGATCAACGTGAACTGGCCTGCACCCTGCTTGCACATCTGGGCTACACGGTTGACTCGGTGGCCAACGGTCACGAGGCGGTGAGGTATCTGGCCGATCATGATGTCGATCTCGTGTTGCTGGATATGATCATGGAACCCGGTTTTGACGGCCTTGAGACCTACCGTGAAATACTGAAAATCCACCCGGGACAGAAAGCCGTTGTCGTCTCCGGATTCTCAGCAACCGAACGGGTTAGTGCCATGCAGGATCTCGGCGCCGGTCAGTATGTGCGCAAACCATACACACAGACCGAACTGGGACGGGCCGTTCGCGAAGAACTCGACCGCCAGACCACGCAAACATCGGCCTGACCGGACGGTGCTAATCCCTTATTCCGACAATAAATCCTAAACGTTCCGGACGTTTATTTCTCTTCCTTGTGCAAATGCAACGCCGAGGCCTGTGCGGTCGGTAAGATTATAACTTCGGCCACCTGAACATGCGGCGGACGGTCGGCCACCCAGACGACCGCCTCGGCGATATCATCACCGGTCAATGGCTGGTAACCCCGGTAGGTACGGGCGGCCCGTTCGGTATCCCCATAAAACCGTACCTGCGAAAACTCTGTTTCGACCAGCCCCGGATCGACAGTCGACACCCGCACCGGCGTGTCGACCAGATCAATCCGCATTCCCTGGGTGAGCGCGTTGACCGCGTGTTTGGTGGCGCAGTAAACATTTCCCCCCGGATAAACCTGGTGCCCGGCGATTGAGCCGATGTTAATGATATGACCGCTGCCCCGCTCGACCATCTGAGGAATCACTATGCGGCTCATGTATAAAAGCCCTTTGATATTGGTGTCGATCATCTCCTCCCAGCCGTCGATATTCCCTTCGTGCAGTTTATCCAGACCACGGCCCAGCCCGGCGTTGTTGATGAGAACGTCGATTTGTCTGAACTCGTCCGGAAGCCCGGTGACAGCTTTTTCCACCGCGGCCCGGCTGGTGATATCGAGCTGGAGCAGGTATGTTTCGGTTTTTAGTTCTGTGGCAATCTCTTTCAGACGATCGGCGCGACGTGCGGCCAGAATCAGGCGACATCCGGCCCCGGCGAATTTTATCGCACAGGCGGCGCCGATACCGGAAGAAGCTCCGGTAATCAATACTGTTTTATCGGCCAGAGAAGACATCGAAAATCCTTTCCATATTCAATAAAGATATTTCAAACAAGTTAGCAAATGCTCAGGATGCCGTCAATAATTCCTCCTTCGGACCTTCCCCATACGACTTGCCTCACAATTAATGTTACCGAGGGTAGTAAAAAAGTAGTGTTGAACTGATACGTTGCCCCATAATTGATGTGACCGAAAGGAGACACGATTATGGGTGGAGATTCAAGGCGAGAATACCTGATCGCCATACGACAACGATATTTGGTGGCCTAAAAGAAGGGAAGGGACTCATTCTTCAGGAGTTCTGTGAGGTCTGTAATTTGTAAAAGTTGTGACTTAACCTGACACTTGTGTTTCTGTCTGTAAGTTTGAGCCCTGCATTTTTTCTTTGGCCGGCGGCAGCGAATCAATGAACGTCTGCATCGGTGTCTTGCCGAAACAGTACCTGCCACTGTGTGGCCGTTGCTCGTTATACTCCAGCAACCAACTATCAACATCCTCCTGCAATTCGTCAAGGCTTTGATAGATTTTTTCCCTAAACGCAATCCGGTAGAACGTAACATCTCATGTGAGGAAACGTATCTGAAAAACTCAAATCCTTCAGTAACATTCTACTATGAGGCAACGTCAGGAAAAGACAGCAACCGTATAGCCGTAATCTCATTAACCGCCGCAGACAGGAGCAGGACCTAAGTTGAACATATAATCAACCAAATAAACCAGATCGGCAATATCGATCTGACCGGAACCGTTAACATCGGCCGAGGATGGTAAAGGCGGCGGCGGGCCGCCATTGAACATATAATCCGCCAGATAGACCATGTCGTCAATAAACGGTCCGACTCCGTTACCATCTACATCGCCGGCCTTACAAAGCACAAAGGCGCCGTTTGTCTGTACCGGGGTTACCGTTGCCCGGTTAGCGACAAATGACGGTGAATACGAAGAATAAGAGGTAAACTCAATCGGCGAGGACGATCCGCCGGCCGATGAATTGCAGGTAAACCAGAGGCTCAGGACAGCGCCGGTGTCATACGGAAGTTTGTCTATACCGTTGGATCTGAGACGGTAAGTGGCGCGTTCATTGGAAGGGCTGTAGCTGACCAACTGCTTGTCGGGGAGAAAATCGGTCCGCAAACCGGTGGTAGTGGCCGAGTCGTAGCTTATATCCAGCGGACCGGCCCAGGTGAACGGAATCCACAGCTCATCCAGAGGCAGGGAGTTGACCGCATAAACGTCGTAACGCAACGATTGACCGACCGTACCGGTCACCTGAGGAATGATCAGGGTATCCCCCTGCGCCCAGATCAACCCCCGGCTGATTCGGAAATACTCACCTTTCGTGGTCATAATCGTCACCGAGACATCGTACAGGCCCGGTTGAACATAGGTATGAGAGGGATTCTGCACGGTAGCCCCCTGTCCGTCACCGAAATCCCAGGACCATTCCAGTACTGTCTCTTCAGTAGTGGCGGAAAAATTCACACTTAGCGGCGCGGGACCTTCAGTGACATCACTGGCAATATCCACAATGGCCAGCCAGCCGTCGAGCACATCCGACGACCAGCACTGCATACGCGCACCCTGCTGCACGGAGAACTGAGTACGGCATTGCCACGGTGAGTAGGACATGATATTATTCGGCT
>JAJRTA010000221.1 GCA_024278515.1 Candidatus Zixiibacteriota bacterium | reverse complement strand
TTTCTGAGATGGTCGAAAGCGTCATTGATCCGATCAAGAGTAAAACGGGCCGTCACCAGTTCTTTCACCTTGATCCTGCCCATGCGGCACATCTCGATAAGTTTGGGATAGTCCACCGGACGGCACCCCAGCGATCCTACGATCTCCATCTCATGAAACATGATCTTTCCGGCGAAAAGCGAGATGTTGTCGGCGCTGTAACCAAGCACCACCAAACGCCCGCCCACCCGCAGTGATGAAAACGCGGTCTCGATGGTTCGAGGATTGCCGATCGCCTCGATGGCGATATCGGCTCCGCCGGAGGTCATTTTCTTTACCGTTTTGGGCCACTTTTCGTCTTCTTTCGGATTGATAACCGCGACAGCGCCGAGCTTTTTCGCCCAATCCAGTTTTTCCTCGGAAATATCAACCGCGATCACCGCCCCGCCGACCGCGGCCGCCATCTGCACCAGGTTGATGCCGACACCGCCGCAACCGACTACAACCACCGAATCACCCGGCTTGACCTGAGCCCGGTTTACCACAGCATGAAACGGTGTTGAAATAGCATCAGCAATGATACATCCTTCGATCAAGGGGATCTCTTCAGGCAGATGGAAAGTATCCTTAGCCGGAGCGAGCAGGTACTCGGCATAGGCGCCGTCAACATTGTTACCGAACATAATCATGCTGTTACAGATATTCTCACGCCCGGTGCGGCAGGGACGGCAGGTCCCGCAGGTGTATACCGCCGGCAGGAGTATACGATCACCCTCTTTGAATCCCTCGACTCCGTCACCGAGACCGGCCACCGTTCCGGACGGTTCATGCCCGAGCACAAGCGGCGGTTTCTTGAAGGTGGGGACGCCGTGATCGATATAACTGAGGTCAGTGTGGCAGACGCCGCAAGCTGCTGTTTTGATCAGAAGCTGCCCCGGTCCGGGCTCCGGGGTCGGTAGTTCCTCGAGGGTCAACGGTTGTTTCGGTCCGTGAAACACAGCGGCTTTCATCGCGATCTCCTTTCCTTACCACGGTAGAAGCAAACGCTGTAATGGATAATACAATCGAGGCTACTCGTCAACCGATTCGTACAAATCGTCGTCAACCGGCTTGTCGGAGGGGCGGGTAAAGATCATTACCGACTTGTCATTGACATCATCGAAACAAACCGTGCAGCCGTCGCATCCGAGTTCCCGGACCGGAACTGTCCTGGTTTCGAATCCGAGCATACGATAGTTCTCAAGCGCTTCTTCCAGACGGACTCCCGAGGCGGTAAACTGCTGGGTCCAGCCTTCAGCCTTGAGTCGTTCGATCAGATTTGTGCTCATGTTGATTCAACTTCCCGGGTCAAAACAGTTCATCGTCCAGATCATTGCCGGTGGGGAGGCTGCCATGTTTCTGAAGGTGCTGTGAGAGCATTTCGGACTCGCGCTGGGTGTACATCTGATGCGGTTCGCAGGTCAGAAACATGGCCGTATACCCGTCCTCTTTCTTTTCTTCAGCCAGTGACCGCATACTCTCACCGCCGGCGATCAGGACCACATTCTTTTCGGCATCATAAAGAGTAAGCACTCCCGCCTCGTCCGGAATCGAGGCAATACCGTCGGCGTCGAATTTGATCATACTTTCTTCCGGCGGCGGTTTCACGGAGGGTACCCGCAGTCTGAGATCACAGCGGCTGCAACGCATAGCCTGCGTTATCGCAACAGAAGTGTCGTACCCCTGTTCTATCTCCTCGAAGCTGTTCCGTTCTTCGACCCGCAGGCAAGACGGCGCTTCCAGTCCGGTCGTCACCTCCGGCGCGACGGCCTGATCCGGTCCGGCTTGTATTCCATACTCCGGCAATTCGCCGCTTCCTCCCAGATAGCGATCAATACCCTGTGCTCCCAGACGACCGGCCTCAACCGCCGCCACCACCGATGACGGCCCGTCCACATTGTCACCGCCGGCAAAAACGCCCTTTCGCGAAGTCATGCAACTGGAAGATGCCACCATGATGGTGCCTCGATCCGTTACTTCCATCTGCGGGAGGGTCTCAACCCGCTGGCCTATCGCGGCAATCACGTGATCGGTTCGCACTTCAGTTGTCGCGCCGTCAATCGGCACAGGCGAACGCCTTCCGGAGGAATCCGGCTCACCCAGTTTCATTTTCTGCAAAACGACCGAAAGTCTGCCGTTGTCCCGGCGGACAGTGACCGGGCTGTGCAGGAACATGATCTCGACCCCTTCGGCCAGTGACTCTTCGATCTCCGAATCATACGCCGGCATTTCATCACGGGTGCGTCGGTACACGATTCTGACTTTGTCCGCTCCCAGCCGCAGAGCCGAACGAGCGACATCGGTGGCCACATTGCCGCCCCCGATAATCATGACCTGCCCGGACAGGTCTGTTTTTTCGCCGCTGTTGATCTTCCTGAGCAGTTCGAGGCCGTCGAGAGTAGTGTCTTCCTCAAATGTCCCCTTGGGCAAAGTCACCGTGCGCGAGGCTCCGGTCGCCCAAAAGACGGCATCGAAGCCGTCAAGATCATCGGGGGAACCGACCGCCGACTCCGGGTGGAAAGTCACGCCGAGATCGAGAATCGCCCGAATCTCGGCCTCCAGAACTTCTTCCGGCAACCGGAAACGCGGGATACCATAGCGCAGCATCCCGCCCGTCTGTTTCATCCGATCGAACAGTTCCACCTGGTGCCCGAGAATTCGGAGATAGTACGCGGCGCTCAACCCGGCCGGACCGGCTCCGACCACGGCCACTTTTTTACCGGATGGATCTTTCACGGCCAGATATTTTTTCCAATGCCCGTCATCATGATCAGCGGCGAACCGTTTGAGCGATCGAATCGCCACCGGTTCATCCCAGGTTGAACGGCGGCAGCCCTGTTCACAGGGGTTGTAACAGACCCGCCCGAGAATCCCGGGGACAGGCGCTTTCTCGCGAATAACCGCCACCGCTTCGCCGTACCGTTTTTCCGCAACAAGACGCACGTATAACGGAACGTCGATCTCGGCCGGACAGGTAGCGCGACAGGGAACAAGCGTGCCCTCGACACTGTCCTGTTCGAACGGCTTGTCCATCATGGCTCCGGTCGGGCAGACTTCGATGCACAAACCACAGAATATGCAACCGGATTCCTTGAGCGTGCCTTCTTTGGGCACGGCGACCGGGCGGCCATATTCTTCGGTAATCCTGAGCGCGTCCACTTTTTTTACATCGGTGCAGGCCCGAATACAGCGCGTACAGGCAATACAAAGGTTGTAGTCATAATCGTAAAATGGTTCACTGGTGACCTTCGGCAGTCCGGCCGATTGGTAACGGGGAGTGTAGTCGGGGATCCCGATATAGGCTGCAACATTCTGAAGCTCGCAATTACCGAACAGCGAGCAACACCGTTCCGGCACATTTACGTTTTGCGTGCAACTGGTGCGGGTGCATCCGACCGCGTCGGGACAGGTCAGGCAGGCATGGGGATGTGTTTCAAATATCTTTG
>JAJRTA010000220.1 GCA_024278515.1 Candidatus Zixiibacteriota bacterium | reverse complement strand
TGTTGATCTGGCTGCCCCCGCTCACCGAGTTTACCCGGATCGCGCTGCTGCCCGACGAACCAAAAAGATCACCCACAAACCGATTGCCGCTCACATACGCCGTGAGGAATGTGGAGTTCCCTACTACATCAAAGCCGACCCCACACGTGTCCGTAATCACGTTACCCGTGATCCGCAGGGTGTCAAACGCCGCCTGCGTGTCATTGCAGTAGAATGCCGTCGCCGAGGGATACGTGTGCTCAAACAGGTTGTCCCGAACCGTCGGCGAACAACCCTCGCCATGCAGCACATGGTAGTAGTCGGTGCCGGAATATGAGTTATAATATCCACCGTACCGAAACACACAATCATGAATATCATTCGCATCATTGGTAAACCACAGATAACCCCAATCACCCGGTTGCGGACTCCCACCCGTCGTATCCCGCGATGAGGTAAACATCACCTCATTGCCCGGACTACCCTGCAAATCCAACATCCCATAGATGGTCATCCGTAACTTATCATATTTTGACTTGGGGGTAAACCGGATTTGAGTGCCACCTTGTACTTGCAGAATACAACCGGCCGGAATTGTGATATTACCAACAACGATGATTGTATCGGTCGAATACCATGTTGAGTTACAGATTTCCCCCGACACTTGTTTCACGGAAGCACTCAACAATGGCGTAGTCGCGAGATATATCCCTATGGTGCTAATAACAAGAAAAAACAAGCGCCTGCACATAAAAAACCTCCCACGTAAAGTAATAGAAAACACCAGTGTTTCAGATATTCTCTCATCCAGTACTTTGTGTTACCGTTATGTATAAGCAGCAGTGTATCCTATCCTCTCGATGTGTCCACTCAATTGGGGGAAAACCACTATAAACCTTCTAAGGATGAACCTCTTCAATAATAAATGGCGGGGAGCACGGCGGCCACCGTCGATCCCTTATCATCTTTATGATGAGGAGGGGTCCACTAATTTGGCTGGATTGGTAATATACTTGATAGAGCAACTTTAATTGCCCATAAGAAGGATAAGACCTGGCTGCCATAAGCCCTCCTCATTCCGGTAAAAAAAGATACCAAACGAAGATACAGACTCCAGCTTGTTGCAGCAAGCGTTTTTTCGTTGATTCGTTGTGGTTATTAGTAATAGTCTACTGTGTTAATCTGTTTAATATCAGGATGCCATGTCATCCATACCTTCAGAAAATTGCCGCAGGGCCACTGTAATTCCCTCAGCTGCACCGTCATACTCCACCCGCCGGATCACTTGATTAACGACCCGGCTTTTCTCCCCCGGATACAACTCCTCCCACACTGGGCCGAACATCGAGAGGGCGGTGGTGAGGCCGCCTCTATCTATGGCCTTGCGATTGATCGCGACCAACTCGTTTTTAAGCTCGACCAACCGATCATCGATCAACGTTATTGATGATTCAAAACTCTGCAAGTTCTCAGTCAATGACGGCAACGGTCTTTCGGACGCGCCGACCGCGGCGACAAGTTCTTTGATCCGTTCCTGCTTGTGTTGCCGTTCGCGTTGCAGCCGCTTCTGCTCCGCTTTGAGTGTCGGTATCTTTGCCTTCCGCTGCTTTCCGGCTTCAACAAAGATTTGATCGACCATCTCCGGGTCATTGGCCAGCCGCCTGATCTGTTCGACAACAAAGTCCTCGATATCTTGCGCGGGTAACGAACGAGTCGGACAGGCCTCTCTCCCCTGTTTCTGGGCGGTGGTGCAGACGTAGTAGCGATACAGCTTGTTCTTTTTCTTGGCGTAGGTATGCGCCATGGCTGCCCCACAGGACGAGCAGTAGAGCAGGCCCTTCAATAGGGCGCCATGCTTGTTCCGGGCCTTCTCTCCCCCGTTTTGGCGATTACCCGCGATGATCTGCTGAACTTGGTTGAACGTCTTCTTGTCGATGATTGCTTCATGTTCGGCCGGGTAGGTCTGGCCCTTGTGAGCTATTTTCCCGGTGTAGGTTACATTGGTCAGGATGCGCTGTAATTTGGCCTTGTCGAAGCGTCCTCCGCCCTTGTGGACGCCTTTCTTAGTCACATAGGCCTTGGTACTCCACCCTCGTCGATTGGCCTCCTGCGCGACCCGTAACAGCGACTGTCGCTCGATGTACAACTCGAATAATGCTCGCACCATCGCCGACTCGTCAGGGTTAATGATCAGCCGGTGCTTCTCCCGATCGACGTCATAGCCCAGGATCGGCGGTCCACCCAGCCATTTCCCTTTCCGCCGGGCCGCACACATCTTGTCCGAGGTCCGCTCAGAGATGATCTCCCGTTCGAACTGGGCGAAGGACAACAGGACATTCAGCACCAGCCGACCCATCGACGAGGCGGTGTTGAACTGCTGAGTCACGGAAACGAACGAGACATTGTGTTGATCGAAGACATCCATCAACCGGGCGAAGTCGAGTAAAGACCGAGACAGCCGGTCGACTTTGTAAACCACCACGCAATCAATCTGACCAGCTTCGATATCGGCCAGCAGTTGTTGCATCGCCGGGCGTTCGATATTCCCGCCGGAGAAACCACCATCGTCGTACTTCTCTTCCAGACAGAGCCACCCCTGCGACCGCTGGCTGGCAATATAGGCCTCACAGGCCTCTCTTTGGGCATCAAGGGTGTTGAAGTCAGAGTCCAGTCCTTCAGAGGTTGATTTACGCGTATAGACCGCACAGCGGACCGCGGGCACCGGGGCCGGTCGAAGACCCTCGGAACGGGGGACTGGAACCCGCACCCCGGTTCTTCCTGTTCTTGTCCGCGGGGCGGTACTCACGCAATCTTACTCCCCCGTTTAACCATTCCGAAAAACAAGTACCCATTCCAGATAGAACCGGTGACGTGTTTGGCGACAGCAGAAAGTGAACGGAAGACGTCGCCGTCGTATTCGAACCCCTTCTCCAAGACCCGGACATTGATTGTCTGGCCCTTGTACTCTTTGGTGATAATCGTCCCGACCTTGGGCAGCCGGGGATCACGTTGACCGACAGGCGTGGCCTGTTTGGATTTCTTGCTGGTCGAACAAGTTGTTTTCGCTTTGGCCTTTTTGCTTGCGACTTTCTTTGTTTTGGCCTTCGCCTTAATCACCGCCTTCTTCTTCGGCTGGTACTTGACCGTCAGGGTCGGTTTGCCGGAAGTGACATCGAGTGTCTGCCCTCTCCGGTCAGCCTGGAGCTTCCTGGCAATCTGGCTGAACAGCTGTTTTCGATTCCGGGATTTGGTCGACTTGCCGAAGGCCCTCTCGTACTCGTCTCGCAGTTCCTGCAGGTTCATTTTCTGCAATTTGCTGATCTGGGTGGTTGCGCTGGCGCTCATTTGCAACTCCTTGTTAGGGTTATTGTTATCTTTCTTCCGCCAGCACACCTGATCGACTTATTCTCCGGGAAGTCAAGTCGAGAAGAGCAGGTTTCTGAAGATTTTTTGACCGCAGACTTATTGGCTAACTGACAACGTTCCCGCCAGTTAGGACCGTGTTTGGCGAGAAGACGGAGATAGCCGGCGGCGAGGACTGAAGCGGTTTCACCAATCGGATCAGATTTGCGCTCTGATATATTGCCTCCAGGCATTAACGACCTCTCTTTATTATGTCTCGTCCTGCACACAAGACTACTCGTTACATACCGGACAAAAGACCGATATGTCGGGCCGTTTTGAAAAACGAGTTGCTCTAAGCACACTTGGCTGATTTCTTGAAACCGCCATCGTGCCAATCGGTGCGCTGAGGCAACTGCAATTCGGTGTGCACACTTTTCAGCGAGGCGGACTATGGCAACATTTCGACCGCGACGATTCTCAGAGCCCGAGGCACTCAGGCGTATTCTTCCTGATCGCCTCATTCGTTTCCTGAGATTGCACGAGGAATATTTAAACAAGAGGGGCCTCAACTTGCCCCGGAATGCGGGTGATTTGCCCGACTATGAAGTGTTATCCGATATCCTCATGAAACCGGATGAGCACATGCCGCAAGAACTGGTCAATGCCCTCTATTTCATTAACCAGGCTTCAACAAAAGACACGATGGAAAGACTCATCGATGACGCTCGCCATCAGGGAATTCCCCTAGACGTGAATGAAGCCACTTCACCAGCTGATGTAGCATTG
>JAJRTA010000219.1 GCA_024278515.1 Candidatus Zixiibacteriota bacterium | reverse complement strand
GGAACTTGAACCTGAAAGGAAAGATCCCACCCGATATGCTGGCCACCAGCACTGTATGACGTATGACAAGTTGTCAGGACTCTTCCACTGAACGTCTTTCCGGGTTTTCTCCTGAGTCCATATACACATTTGTTTTCCGGATACTGAATCAAGTTCAGCATGACACGAAGCAGGGCTGGATGCCGGATCAGGTCCGGCAAGACACTCTGTTTTATGATCTGTCACAATGTCGGCAGTGTTTCCATCGCCCGTCATTCCGAGCCTTGACCCGGAATCCAGACGGTTAAGTCAACACACCCCGCCTCCGCCTGCGGCATAGCTGCCCCTCTCAAGAGGAGTTTTGGTTGTAGCCTTTCTCTCACAACAGGCACAGCAGTCAAAACCATTGTCGAAGCCTTCTGAATCCTTGCGAAAAGGGCCTGTTTACGCTATATTCGCCCCCAAACTTGGATTGAGCGGATGAAACGCCCTCCATTTTACAGTTGAATAACTGTACTTGACGCTTTACTCGCCGATTAACTTAAAAGAATTGAATTAATCTTGACTAATAAAAAAGGATCAATCATGAAAGTATGGAGATTGATGTTCGCGATGGTGTGCCTTGTGGTATCTGTGGCTGGTTCGAATCTGCAGGCTCAAACACCGGAATATGTAATCAGTTATCAGGGGAGGCTGACAGATGTCTCCGGGCAACCGCTTGACACGACAGTCTCGATCACTTTCAGGGTATATGATGACACCGCCGGAACCACCGAACTGTTTGTTGAGACTCATCCCTCGGTGACAGTGATCAACGGGCTTTTTTCGGTTCTGCTGGGTTCTTATAATACTCTTGACGCCGGTTTGTTTTCAGGTCCTCCGGTAAGAGGCCTCAGCTTTCAACTGGATAGCGGAGCCGAGTCATCACCGTTGGTTCCGCTGGTCAGCCCGGTATATGCTCACCGGGCCGGACTGGCCGATACGGCCGCCTTCGCCTTTTAATCACCGGCAGACAGCAGCTACTGGAGTCTGATCGACACCGTTTTATACACCAACAATCTCTGGGGAGTATCACGGGGACAGAGCGGCAACATGATTCTCGGTAATAACGGCCGGCACAGTATTGTCAACTGGGGTGTCTCCTGTACTACCGGTATCGCCGGTCAGGACGGTTACTACATAACCATCTCCGGCGGTAACGGCAACACCGCCCGGTCCTACGGGTCGACCGTGTCGGGAGGAATCGGCAACAGGGCAGGGCTTGATGAAACCGATACGGCGGCTGTGGTTGGGGGCGGTCAGCACAATGTGACAGCCTCGTTGTACGGCACTATCAGCGGAGGATTATGGAACTTTACCGACAGCATGTTCGCGACGATCGGCGGAGGGTACCACAATAACGCCATAGGTTTTTTTAACGTCATTTCAGGCGGGAACAACAACACTGCTATGGGAAGAAATTCCACAGTTTCCGGCGGCTCTGTGAATACTGCTAACGGCATTTTATCTACTATCTCAGGCGGTTCCTCAAATGCTGTGAACGGCAACCTGTCGACTATCTCAGGCGGAAAAAGCAATGAAGCCGGTTTTACGCAGGACGATTCCGCTGTGGTTATCGGCGGCGGTATCGGTAATATCGTTTACGGTGAATTCGGGACGATCGGAGGCGGCAGAGCGAACAGAATAAACGGTATGTATGCTTCTATCGCCGGAGGGGATACTAATATTGCTTTAGGCCGGTATTCCGCTCTCGGAGGCGGATCCGCAAATAAGTCGTCCGGGGATTACTCGTCGGTCGGCGGAGGAGCGGGCAATAACGCCGGCGGTTACTATGCGACGGTAAGCGGCGGCACGGGGAACTTTGCGTCAGGGGCCGGGGCTACTATCGGAGGGGGGCAGAACAATAGGGTCGATGGTATTTTTTCAACTATACCGGGCGGGTATGGCGATACCATAACAGCCGGAGGTGAGTTTTCATACCTTGTCGGTATCGGAAGCAGGCTGACCCGGGACTCCACCTTCATGGTCGATATGCCGCACATTTGGTTCGGTAGTGAAACTACCGGTTATGAGTTCCCGTCAAGCGACGGCGCTGCCGGACAGATGCTGACCACGGACGGCGCCGGGACACTCATCTGGACCGATCAGGCAAGCGGCGGTGGGCGATGGACTCTTACCGGCGATGTCCTTTCGACCAACGACTACTGGGGAATAACGCGTGGTAACGCCGGAGATACGCTGTTTGGTGACAGTGCGCGAACGATGGTAAATCTGGGCGTGAACAGCAACATCGGTTTCAATAATCCGAGTCTTCAGTTTTGGTATTCGACGATCAGCGGCGGTTACGGTCACCGAGTGTCGGGCGGCTGGGGAACCATCGGCGGCGGAAGTCTGAATACTGTCCAGGGACCGTTCAGCGGAGTTTTCTCCGGATCCGAAAATGTTTCCGGGAACGATTACCTGGATACGGCCTCTTTTATCGGCGGGGGGAAATACAACTACACGCGCGGAGCTTACACTACTGTCGCCGGGGGGATGAGCGACACAGCAAGCGGTAAATACAACGCGGTCATCGGCGGTTTCAACAACCGCGCCGGGGATATATCTCTTCTCGATACCGCCGCCTTTATCGGAGGCGGGATAAATAACAAAGTAACCGGTTCGGCCGGCGGAGTTATCGGAGGATATAATAATGAAGCCGGGGCATCATCCTTTGTCGGCGCCGGTAACGGTAACATTGCTTTCGGGGATAACAGCGCGGTCATCGGCGGTAACAACAACACGGCCGGAAATGCGGGCGGTGTCGTTATCGGCGGGTACAACAACAATGTCGATCAGTCATATAATACGGTGATCGGAGGGCACAATAATGTTATCGCGGCTGCCTACAGTGTGATTGTAGGAGGCTCTCGCAGCTCCATACCGCCGAATGTTTTTTACTCCGTACTTATCGGTATAAATGCCTCATTATCGAAGGATTCAACCTTCATGGTCGATATGCCGCACATTCGGTTCGGTGATGAAACAAACGGTTATGAGTTTCCGGCTACTGACGGAACATCAGGAAACGTGCTAACCACAAACGGGGCCGGTACTCTTTCCTGGAGCAGCCTTCCCAACAACAGCAACTGGTCGGTGAACGGCGACATTTTGTACACCAACGACGCATGGGGACTCGCTCGCGGCGGGGTCGGGAATATCAATTACGGTCCCAACGGTAATACAATGGTCAACTTCGGAGCTGCCTGCACGACCGGCACCAACGGCTTCAGTTTCAGTTACGGCACAATCAGCGGCGGTTCCGGCAATGCCGTACATCAATCCTACGCTTCCATCGGCGGCGGTCTGTCCAACTCGATAATCGGTCAGGCCGGCGCTATCGGCGGCGGTGAGGGTAATACCATTAATTCGCAATGGGGAACAGTGGCCGGAGGGAAAAACAACAGCGCTGTAAGCGAGGGCTCGACTGTTGCGGGCGGTTCCGACAACTATGCCTGGGGTCTCTACTCGACGGTAGGCGGCGGTCAGGCCGACTCCGCCAAAGGTCTCTACGGCGGTATCGGCGCAGGTTATTCGAACATAGCAGGCGATAATATGGAAGATACCGCGGTCTTTGTCGGCGGCGGCTACAACAACTCCGTAACCGCACCGTTTTCTACTATCGGCGGCGGCGCAGGCAACAATGTCTCGAATGATCGCGCGATCATCGGCGGCGGACGTAACAACACCGTGAGCGGCAAGTATGGTGTCATCGGTGGAGGTAATACCAACAGCGTTACCGGCGGTTCCGGCGTTGTCTGCGGCGGTGGTGTGAATGTCGCTGGTGGTGATCTGTCAGGTGTTGTCAGCGGCTGGGACAACCAGGCCAACGGCTATCGTTCATTCAGCGGCGGCGGCGCCTGGAACCGGGCCAACAGCAACTATTCAGTGGTCGGCGGCGGATCAAAGAATATTATCAATGGTGATTACGCCGTAATCGGCGGCGGACAGGAAAACAATAATTCCGGGGCGCATTCGGTCATCCCGGGCGGATACCGGGATACTATTACTGCCGCCGCCTCGAACTCCTTTGTCTTTGGGCAGAATATCTATCTTAACACGGCGAATCGGGTTGTTCTCTTCGACGGCGCCACGCACGGACGTCTGGGGATCAACCGCGACGATCACGACGGAGGGGTTCTTTACCCGATTCATGTCGGGACTAATACTTCCAACGGCAACGGCGCCCATCTGACTCCCGGCGGCACCTGGGTGGTCGGGTCGAGCCGAACCTTCAAAGACAGTTTCGAGCCGCTTCAAGGCGGAAGTATCCTCGCCTCTATCGAATCCCTTCCGGTCGAGGCGTGGCAGTACAAAAATACCGATGAGCGGCATATCGGACCGGTGGCCGAAGAGTTCGTGGCGACATTCGATGTCGGATCTGTCGATGAAAACGGCGTGCGCGATTCAATGTATCTTGCGCCCGGCGACGTAGCCGGGGTGGCCTTGATCGGGGTGAAAGAACTCAACAAAACGGTCAAAAAACTGTCCGCAGAGAACCGACATCTGAAAAAAGTTATCGCCGATATGCAGGCTCGTCTGGAACGGCTCGAAAAGAAATAATACTAAGGTGCAGTTGACAGTCGGAACCCGCAAGGGTTCAGACACTATGATCGTAAATAAGGAAAACCGGAACCCAAAACTTACCTGACAGGAAAGACAGTCGCTACTGCTTTCAGTCTGTTCAGGACCCGGCACAACGCAAGCAGGGTTTTTCAACCAACCCTGAAGGGCAGGCCACCAACCAGTGTGATGAGTTGTAAGGATGCTTTCAATGAAGGTCATTCCGGGCCTGCCCCGGAATCCATGTACATTTGTTTTCCGGATGCTGAATCAAGTTCAGCATGACACGAAATAGAAACAGATGCCGGATCAGGTCCGGCACGGCGAGTTTTTTCCCTGTTGCGGCGGGTTCTGCGAATTCGCGTCAACCAATCCGTTCGATCAGTCGCTGTTACCGGACAGAGACCCGGCACACCCCGGAAAGGGCTAATGGCCGGAGTGTGTCTCGTGCGTCGACGATAGCCTGAGTCGGGTGGTCCACCGTCATTAGGGGAGGTCCTGCAATAACGCAATACTGAACCAAAGATAAATCGTCAAAACCATTTCCGGCGTTAACGATATTTTGTATCTTGGATCTGTTAACAGCAGCCCCCTCCCAGGGCGCAGGTCATTATTCCTTCGCACCCTGACAAACAGAAGGAGCTTCGTATGTATATTGTCAATCGACATTTTTATCCGTTACGGTCGATTATGTTATTGGTTGTTATCTGCCTGATAATGAGCCCGGCGAATTATTCATTCGCCGACGATACGCTCACTCCGCCGGAGTCAGTGAAACAACCGGTGACCGATCATTATCACAGCATTGAAGTGACCGAGGATTATCGCTGGCTGGAAGATTTCGAAGATCCGGCCGTCAAAAAATGGAACGAGGCGCAGAACCGGTATTCAAGAAAGATTCTGGACAATATCGCCGATCGCTCCGCGATCAAAAAAGTCCTGACCGAGCTTATGGGTGGTAAGTCGGTTGACTATTACAATCTGAAATATAGGAACGGAGTGCTGTTTGCTTTCAAGTTCCAGCCGCCCAAAGAACAGCCCCTGCTGATCACCCTCGAATCTCCCTTCGATCTCTCGACCGAAAAAGTCGTTCTCGACCTCAACGAGCGCGACACTACCGGAACGACAGCCATTGATTTCTACAAGCCGTCCCCGGATGCGTCACTGGTGGCGGTGTCACTGTCCCGGTTCGGAAGTGAAAAAGGTGAGGTGCATATTTTCAATGTCGCAACCGGACAAGAGCTAAAGGATATAGTTCCGGGCGTAAATGGCCCGACGGCGGGCGGTGATGTGGCATGGGAAAGTGACGGTTCCGGGTTCTATTACACGCGCTATCCTCAGCCGGGAGAGCGTCCCGACAAGGACCTGAGCTTTTTCCAGCAGGTTTATTACCACAGACTGGGGACGAAGATTGAGGAAGATCGCTATGTAATCGGCAAAGAGTTTCCACGCATCGCCGAGATCCAGATCGACGCTTCCGATGACGGCCGTTATTTTCTGGTCGCGGTGGCCAACGGCGACGGCGGCGAGTTTGCCCACTATCTAAAAGGTCCGGATAAAAACTGGACACAGATAACGCGCCATGATGATCTGATCCCGACTGCAAAGTTCGGCCCGGACAATGCTCTCTATCTTTTATCCAACAAAGGAACACCCAGGGGGAAGATCCTTTACCTGCCGCCGGGGGAGACAGACCTGGAAAAGGCTTCTGTTCTTGTCGATGAAAGCAATGTCACTATCAAAAGCTACCTCCCGACTGAAAACTACCTGTTTCTGATCGATCTGGACGGTGGCCCGAACCTGATGCGGGTACTGAACCTTGCCGACAGGAATGTGAAATCGGTTCCGACCGCGCCCGTCAGTTCGGTGGGGGGTATGATCTCCGTCGGTGGTGATGTCGTGATGTTCCGCAGTACCAGTTACACCGAGCCATCGGTTTACTACCAGTTTGATCCCTCGACCGGAGAAGCTAAAAGAACTTCGCTGTTCAAAACTTCACCGGCCGACTTTTCGGACGTGGAAGTTGTTCGCGAGTTTGCGACCTCGAAAGACGGCACGAAAATACCGGTCAACATCATCAAACCGATCGGCACCCGACTGGACGGTAACAACCCCACCATCTTATACGGCTATGGCGGTTATGGTATCAGTCTCTCCCCCGGTTTCAACCCCACCCTTCGTTTATGGCTGGATCAGGGGGGTGTCTATGTCGTGGCCAACCTTCGCGGCGGTGGGGAGTACGGGGAGGAGTGGCATCTGGCCGGTAACCTGACCAACAAGCAAAATGTCTTCGACGATTTCGCTGCCTGCGCCGAATATCTGATAAAAACCGGTTACACCAACCCATCATTGCTCTGTATCCGGGGAGGTTCCAATGGAGGGTTACTCATGGGGGCCGCACTCACACAAAGGCCGGAGCTTTACCGGGCGGTTGTGTCTTCGGTCGGCATTTACGATATGCTCCGTGTCGAACTGGACCCGAACGGCACGTTTAATATTACAGAATTCGGCACCGTCGCCAATCCGGATCATTTCAAAGCGCTGTACGCGTACTCACCGTACCACAATGTGAAGGACGGCACCGCCTACCCGTCCGTGCTCTTTTTGACCGGCGATAACGACGGCCGGGTCAATCCGGCCCAGTCGCGCAAGATGACGGCTCGTCTGCAAACCGCAACCGGCTCCGGGAATCCCATCCTGCTTCGCACCAACTCGAAGACCGGTCATGGCGGAGGCACCGCTTTGAGCGAAAAGATAGAATACCAGACCGACATTTACGCTTTCATACTGGATCAGCTTGGTCTGAAATTCAAACACGACCGTTAGATCGATTCAGGCAATGGAATTTCTGCTATGCTTTGACGACAATCCTGATAGCTATTGTTGGCTGACATTTACCTTACCCCTCAGGATACAGATCATCATTTTCACTGCTTCAACCGGGCCGCCACTTCGGCGGTTTCATTGGGTAAACTATCAAAATCTATTCCTGTCGCATCGCAAACCTCTCGCCATGTTGTGCTGCCAATGAAATGCTTCAGCAATACCGTTTTCTCGTGCAACTCGAAATGTGGCAGGCCGGAGTTGAGATCATCAGCGCCGATTCCCATGTGTGGCTTTTCGGTAATGAGAATAACCCCGAACTCCTTGTTCTTCCCGGCGGCGATATCCCGGGCAACCTCCATATTTCTCACGAGCTGGTTTCTCCCTTGATACCACATTGTAGCTTGGGAAAGCGGTTCCGTGCGTTTCCCCTCGATTAAAATCACAGCAGTTTGGGTTTCAAAGTAGCAATCCACTTCAGTAAACCCCTCGAAGGCCCACCACTTGCGATAAGAACCTGATGCCCTCTTCTGCTTGAGTTCGGATAGGGCTATTGACTGTGCCTGTTTCTGCGCTACAATCCCTTTCTTACCAAACAAGGCTATACGCATTCTTGTCGACTCGGATTCTTCTGATCGCTTCATTGGACTATCGGTCATCTTGTCGGGATTCTCTATCAGCCATTTCAAGAACCGTTCAGGCGGCAAAAGTCGCTTCTCGAAACAGGCTTCAAGAGGAATGTCTCCTACTCCGTAGCTCTTCAACACTCTATCGTGGTACAGTCTGAGAGTGACGGCATCCGGAAGCAAATTACCAGCACTTTTTGCAAGGAACTGTGCGTAGTCGGTATTTGCGTTTACCTTGGCTAGTATGGTTGGCAAAAAACTGCGTCCTGAAGGGTCTTGCTTCAGGAGCTGTTGAAACACCGGTCGAACACGAGTTATTGAACTATTAAACCGACCAATCTTTTTTTTCGACATTTTCCGCTTTCTCAGAACAAAATAGTACTAAATCCGGATAATAAAAACAATCGATTAAAAGTACAGTCTTAATGTGGGGCCTTTTCCCTGTTGCGGCGGGTTCTGCGAATTCGCGTCAACGAATCAGTGTGACCCGTTGATGTGCACGGATGACAATACAAGCTGCGCCGCAATTTCCGCGCACCTTTTTCCATTATCAATACAGTAATTGTTGACGTGACGATTTGTGTTTATTAACCTTGCCTGCAACTGACGGCGTCGATAAAATCTGTCGCATCGGACTGCTATTCGGGCAACCGCCGGACGGTCGATTTCGATGCCGACGCTGTCGGGCAACTTTTTTCTTGATGGCACGGAGTAGCAATGGATCTTGATCTGCAAGGACGAATCGAACGTTTTACCCTCCCTGAAATACTGCAACTTATCGCCTCCAGCCGTAAGACCGGTACGCTCGGTATTCAAAAAGACGATTCCATCGTAATGGTCTATTTCAAGGACGGCAGTGTGATCTACGGTTACGGCCCGCGGCAGACCTTTCATCTGGGACAGCTTCTGAAAGAACGGGGCGTTATTACCGAACAGCAACTCGAACACGCGGTGAACATACAGGCGAAAAGCGAAAATTCAAAGCGGCTCGGCGAGATTCTGATCTCGCGTGAGTATATCGACCGGGCCGACCTGGAACAGGTGGTCAAAGACCAGGTGGAGGAGCTTTTATATTCGCTGTTGTCATGGGAAAGCGGGTCGTTCAAGTTTTATGACAACCAGTTCCCGACCGAGGAAGAGATCACGGTCAGTATCTCGGTGGAGAATGTTATCCTCGAGGGGTTGCGTCGAATCGACGAACGTAACATGCTCAAAGAGACCCTGCCCGACCTCGACGCGGTGTTCACGATTTCAGCATCGCAGGAAGGGCGGCGGCGTGAGGTGAGCATGGAAGCGAATGAATGGAATATCATGGCGTTGGTCGACGGCCGTCGCAGTCTGAACGAAATCTGCAAACTGGCCGGCGGCGAACGTGAAGAAACGCTCAAAAAACTGGCCCGTCTAAAACTGGCCGGATTGATCACCAAAACCGACCGCACACCTCAAAGCGAAACTGTTTCGCCACAACTTGACAAAATGGTCAACCGTCTGGCCGGGCTGTTCGAGGACTATCTGTCGGCCAAATCACAAACCGTGCGACCGGTCAACCGGATGGTCACCGAAACGTTGATCGAGGAGGTTGATTGACTCACGTCGATTCACTCCGCAAGCTGGAGCGGACGCTCGAATCGTTTCTGGAGCGAGCCATCCGGCACAAGGAAAGCCGTCTGAACATTCTCGACAGCATCAACCGTCTGGATGAGATCGCGCGTGCGGAAGACGCCGTGCAGACAGTCGACGCTGTCGGTGACTGGTTCGCTCGTCATAACCCGCAACTCAATCAGGGAGAACTGAGGCAGTCGGATATCAACCGCATCGGTGAAATACTCTGTCATATCAAAACACGGCTGGAAGACCGGACAACACCTGAAACGGTCAAGCTCCGCTCCGAGATAGACCGATGGAACCAGGCCGCTCAAAAGGGGCGGCATACGATAATTTTCAAGCGGGGCCCGGAAAAAGCCGCAGTTGAGGATGATTCGATTACTCTTTTTACCCGGGTGATGGCTCGGACCTCCGGATTGTTCCTGAGTAAGTCAAAGGGGTGCAAACATTTGATTTCGGTATTGGAACAGAGCCTGGATATCGCCGAATCTCAGAAAAGCAGAGAGGCCTTGCTTTTGTCGGGCTTTATCATATATTATCTCAAAATCGGCGGCTATAAAGTGGAACCGTTTGTTAAACGACTCAAACAGGCTGAGCGGATTCATAAGGAGCCTGGCAGTCATGCTTAAGCCTGCCGAGAAAGCATATTTCAAGGCGCTGAGCGCTTTGAGGCGTAAAGATTATAAGGCGGCCGCCGAACAGTTTGATAAAGCGGCTCCCTTTTTTGAGAAAGACAAGGAGTTTGGAATCCTCCGGGAGGCCACACGACTATTGATCGCCACAAAGGCGGAAATCAGAAAGCTCGAACAACAGGAATCATTACTGATAGAGGAATCGTTCTCAAATGGCTAAGAAAATGTCGTTTTCCGATAAGGCCAACAAACGCGCCCACACCATGACCTGCCCGACCTGCGAGGAAACTATCCAGTTCGTCAAGTACATGAAGGCGGTCAAAGGGGACAAAGGCGGCTGGAAGATGCGGGCGCAGAATGTCGGTGTCTGCAAGTGTAACAATGCCGAGATTTACGGCTGATTGTTAACGCCGTTCAACGAATTCAAACCCTCCCCCAACGATAATGGGAGGGTTTTTCATTGCAGGTAACGATCGGCATCGCCTGATTTACCGTCATGAATGAACAAACCGATCTGTTGCATCGGCTCCTGATCAGTCGGAAGCGCGACTGAGGTTCAGGGACAAATATCAATCGAACCGGCTCGCGAATGGACACCGTTTCACAAAAACGTATCCCGCAACTGACGCTCAGCATGATAGTCAGCCTGATCATGCTGGCAGTCTATCTGGCCGCTTCCTTCTTTCCGGAGGGACGTATCTGGGGGGT
>JAJRTA010000218.1 GCA_024278515.1 Candidatus Zixiibacteriota bacterium | reverse complement strand
TGATTCAGCTACAGCATCATAATTGTAATCTGATAATACTGCGCCCGGGATGATGTCGGAGTAGGCTGCCTGCCACCCTTCAATTTGCTCAGCTTTTTCTGAAACATTCCTCTGGTATGCGGATTCCTTCGCCCGCACACCGCCGTCAACAACCAATACTTCCGCCAGTAATGATCCGTCTTCGGCCAGGGAAGCGACGACATTATACCGACGTATGTTTTCATCCAAAGTAAGCTCAGGCAATGATACAAGCTGGGAGTCGCTATCAGCGGCAACCAGCACTTTTGACCCGCATAATTCAACGGGCAAGGTTCCGAGGTCCGTCCATGGACAGGTCGGATCAAAAAAGAGCCAGCCTGCACCCACAGCGCTTGGCATTACGGATACATCCTGAAACTCGGCCTGCCTGAGAGCCACGATAGCATGATTGAACTGAAAAGGATTCTTATAATCCGGTTCCACCCTGCGACCCACCGAGGCCAGAACAGCCGATGATTCAATTCCCTCGGCAGCCAACAGAGAACGCATCAGGGAGGCTTTATCTTTGCAATCACCATAACGATTGGCCAAAGTCAATTCGGGAGAACGAGGCACTATTCTCCCCTTTCCGATTTCCACGGCAACATATCTGATCTCATCCCGAGCGAATTCTGCAATAGCCGCAAGCTTTTCAGCAGGGCTGGACAAACCGCCAAACCGTTGCGCCGCAAAGCGTGATATCTCCTCACTTGGTTCAGCAGCCGAGGCAAACAACTCATCAACCCAGTCGGCGATCTCCTTCCACGAACCGAATTGCCCGACGCGATCATCGTCGTCACTGTAACAGCACACCTGTATCTTTCTGGTAACTAACGACCATGGTGGCATCAGGGGTTCTTCGGGCCGGAAGGGAAGGTCCCTCGCAGTCCATGTCTTCAGCTTGCCGTCATCATTGAACACAATATTGTCATCGATCAGTTGGCCGGTTATATCTACCTGCCAGTTCCCGGGCGCTTCCACGATGTACTCAGCCAGTAGTACCGGCTGCTGTACCTGCACGACAAACGAATTACAATAGCTTCCCCACTCCGTTTTTGTTATGATATCGTACTCGTATGCGACTACACTGCCGATATCGACATCATCAAAGCCGGCCACGAAGACCATCATGTCATCATAGTAACCGGCCGTCAGATCCGTAGCCATAAGAAAGTGATTCTTCCTATCAAGCCTTTTTGCTTTCCCATTTGGTGAGATTAACCAACCCTTAACATTTTTCACTTCAGTCCAGTTTGTAGTGGAAACACGTAGCTCACAGAGACTTTTCCCGCCGGATCTGAGGAGCTTGATTGCTTTGCGGATACGAGACTTGGCACGACCATTCTTCGAGATACGTACTTTTTTAGATTTATGAAGTACCCATATCAGCGCATCCTCGTGTGGCTGTCGTTCACCGGCGGCCTCGATAGCTGATTTGACCCAGCCCGGTTCAGCCTCAGCCGGAATGGGCACGGCGACAATTACAGCCGTTACAAACCACAACAAAATGATAATCGCCTGCATGCAGAACATCCGTAATCTACGAAAAAGGTTCGACTCCGGTAACTCTCTGTCAGAATAATTCAGGCTGTTTAAGGGTGATTTCCTCCCCTGTCCGAGCAGGTTGAACGCTCGGGCCATGGACGAAATTAGCTTTGCTTTCAACTTTATATCCTTGCGTGTGGATTAATTTACAACAAAGTCCTCTTTACATCGTGGCCGATCAATTTTCCGATGCCGTCTGCGCCGGCTCAATTGAGGCAACCAGTTTCCTGTGCGCATTGTGGGTGTCGAAAAACGCCTGAGCATCTGCATACTGGCCCACAGAGTAAAAAGGTGATTGGATTCTGAATACCGATGAGACGGATAAATTATTATCGAAACTTTCAAAGCTCACGCCACAGGTACCAAAAGAACTGGTGTACTGTGCATCATCCGGTAATTGTCCTACCCGCCAGTTATCTGGCAGAACGAGAGTAAGAGTTTGTTGTAAGTCATACGCGTAGTCAAACACTATCACCTGAGTGCGACTGTCGGATGTAAAGGGGTCATCAAATGTTTGGATATATTTTACTGGATTCAGCAAAAGTCTTCCACCAGCCAGTTCACTTGCCACACTCGGAAAGTTCAGGTGACACTCGATTATCAGCGGCTTCTCGGATTCAGAAACGTTCGCAACTGTAACGGAATCAATTTCAGCAGCATCCATGGTATCTTCGAGCAACTCCCTGATTATTTTCCGTTGCTCTGCCTCCTCTTCCTCATAGATTTGCAAGCGGATTGTTCTGGCTCTCTGTCCTGAAATCTGCTCTCGCAACACGCCGGTGATTTCATAATCGTCCGACAGAGTCAGTTCCAGGCTGCGGTACGTGCGATTGTCGGTACATGCAGACACCGGGACCTCGTTGAATATCCTGTCAGTAGCTCCTATAAACATGGCTTTGATGCCTTCATTGTACCACGGCAAGCGACCAAAAGGCAAAAAGAGTTCTCCGGGAGCACAGAAAGTGTAGCCTCCTTCATCCTGAGGAATCGCCACTATCTTACGGTTGAACTGCATCTGCTTAAAATCTTCAACGAAAATATCCTCGTCACGGTCAACCACCCAGGCCATTTTGGCATCTATGTTCATTTCACGTAAAAGATCATAATAGATAATGTTGATTATAGCACTACTGCCGATACGATTCTTGATTGCCTTGTCGGCAGTCTTGAACTTCCTCGCTTCCTTTTCATAATCACAGTCGTTGCACAGGTATGTGAGGTTTTTGATACTGTCCTGAATCCAGCGATAAGCTGCTTTGCACTTTTCCATATCTGTAGCCAGGCTGTCGAAACGCCCGGCCAGTTTTTTAATCCTTTTTGTATCACCGATGAACTCGTCTGTTTGCGATTGCGAACGTCGAGACATCTCGCCCCAGAATGCACTGGAAGATCCCAAAGGTCCATAATAGATCCGAATCCGTCCCCTGAGATAATCCTCGGGCAAAGAAAACGGCTCCGGTTCGAATGGAGCGACATCCGATACGGTGAAAACTAATTCATTGGTCTCCTTGAGGGAGGGTAGTCGTTCTACATCAACAGGGATCATAGGATCAAGAAGGTAAAGAGGTGAGTACAAGTGCGCGGTTCTCTTGAAGTATGACTCGGGTATTCCCTTGCCCTGGAAGAGCTTCCAGCGAAGCTCACCACTCAGGAGGACAATGTTCTTCTGCACAGCCCACTGGTAAATACCTCCGGGCAACTGAAGCTTGAGGCGGTATTCTATGATACAATCATCAGACAATCCTGCCAAGGAAAACGAATACTGTTTGATTTTGGTCCGTTTCTTCCGAAAGACCTCCTTTTCGATAATCTGATCCTTTTTCAGGTACGTTGTATCACCATCACGTCTGATAACTCGTCCGACAGCGCTCTTCAGCTTCTGGTCTTTGTAGAAAAAGGGAACATTGACATCACCCCAGCTACGACCCTCTCTCGACAAAACTCTAATCCTGCGGTAGATCGATACGTAGACCTTATTGTCTACTATCTTCCTGTCATCAACGGTTATTTTCTCGAAAATCATTGCTGCATCGTGGATTCCTTTAGCACTATCCTCAGAAACAGCCCAATCGTCAGCCGAAATCTGTTCGAATTTGAACTCTTTGGATTTCCGGGCAAGAACAACCGATACAAACGTTAAACATAAAAGAGACAGCGCTGCAAAACGAATGAGAAACCTTAACACAGACTTTCCTCCATCCTCTGAATAATGTAGCCACGACTTCTCAGGATTATCAATAAATATTTTGTCTTTCCTCCATTTTATTGGCAGCGTCACAATAACTATGGCCTATCGCTTGCTGGTATCGTCGCTATGAATTTCCACTTAAGTGCGTCTCTTTCGGTAACCTCAACAACGAGGGAACATCTTATTCGACCTGTTTTTCCCCTCCAGTAGAGACAATCGTGGCAGGCGTATTTCCCCATGCGCTGAGAACGGTACGGATCTGTTGCCCGCCATTATAGATTATTATAAAAGTCTCTTCTCTATTACAGCCGGTCCTACGGCGTGTCGGGGGCGCACACAACCTGAGCCGGCTATGTCAACACTCTGTGAACTTTTTCCTGGTGTCCATTGTTAAAAAAACAGAGCGAGAAAACTTGTTGATCATATTGTCCGGGCGGACGTATAATATATGTCAAGTGAAACATGGAGTTTCCCGTGGAGATAGGACTAATATATTCAAGCAAGGATCCGCGTCAGGCCAGGACTCGAGAGTTCCTGAGAAAATTTGTGCGGGAGAGAGGTATCCTGGCTCATTTCATCGAGACGGAAAAACCGGTGAAAGCTCCGATTGTCACAATTGACGGATATACTGTCACCGGTAAGTCAAAACCTGCGAAAAACAGGGGCCGGAACTCAAACGCGACGATTCCGAGCACGAAGGACCTGACGCAAGAGCTCGAGAAATCGATCTGGTGCCTGTAGGCTGTGCGATCAGAACCGCACAGGTTTGATTATCGAACTTCCAGAGGCTGGCTAATCACACGCCCCGTTGTAGCAGTGCAGACGGCCGTCAAAATAGTAGCACTGCTGATCTTTCTGATCACGGACATACTCAATTACCGATGTATTCCCGTTGCTGTACTTGATAGTTATACGGCCCTGTTCCACTGTCCCCTCGATCGACCAATGCCCGTCTCCGGATTCCTGACTGGCCGAACCGAAGGCCGAGGTTTCGTTGCCGTACTGGTCGCTTGAAGAACCGGAATAGCCTGCCTCGTAACTCTCATAGTAGGCACCGTTGGCGCAAAAGGCCATCTGGCTCTCGGAGCCGCCACCGCCGGCCGCTCCCGAAAAGCCGTACCATTTGCCCATGAAACGTTTGGCCAGCAAGGTATCGCCGCCCGGTTTGCCTTTCGCCGCCACCTCATTAAGATAATCTTTTATCGCACCCGCGGCATAGTTCATACTGCCGTCTTCAGCGCTCAGATCAATGTCAATACGCTGATTCTTGTTGGAGATAACCACATCCAGCAGTTTGTCGTCGACTTTGATCTTGTAATAGCCGGGCTTCAGCCCGGAAAATTTGTACTTGCCCATGAAATTGGCCTGCTTGCTGGCTAAAGGCTGATCCGTGTTGCCGTCAAGAAGCATTACTGTTTTACCCGGCGCCGCCTCGGTCGTTGATTTCCCAACATATCCGTGAATCGTGTATCCGACTTCATCGTTACCTGGTGGTGGCATACAGCCGGGGATGAAGCAAAGCCACATGATCAACAGTATCATCACCGTCAATGAAAGTTTCATTTTTTCTCCGAAACGATTTTGTGTTAGCGGCCAATGGCTGCCGGTTTTTGTAACTGCCTGCGTTAAGAAGGCTTTTGCCTTTTTTCAGTTTGCAATAAGCGAGTTAAACGACCTTTGTCAACGGAGATTTTGGGGGATATTGGGAATCAGAACCCGCAAGGGGTTCCTGTTTACGGTACTTGAGAAGATCTATTGTTCGGTAAGTCCTGCGTATTCGCACCAACAAATCTGTTTAACTATAGTGTCATTCCGGGCCTGACCCGAAATCCGGTTTTTCATGGTAGTGTGCAATGCGGTCGTCGCATTCGATTCGTGCGAAAAAAAACAAATAAAGTCGATTTTTCACTTGACAGGGTTTTCAGGACATATTAATATAATGTAACAAACAAAGCCACTTGTTATTCTGTGGGAGTCTCCGCTTGTATGGGCGGTGCGTATAAGTATAGGCTGTCGGTGGTTGCTTGAGAATCTTAGGCGGCTTATGAGAGGTTGGGAAGGTGCCACAGCAGAGCTTACAATGTCATATCGTATCAACTCTTACTAATCTTACTAAAAGGATGGACCGTTACAGGTTGTATGTCCCATGGCCTGCCGTACGTCCCACAGCTTATTGTGGATTTTAAGGTAAAATAATATTTTTGAGAAGATAGCAGAACTAAAGGAAATAAATAAGAAAACACCTCGTTATCGGGTACGGCCTGTCGGTCGATATTTACAGTATAGACCGTAACCCGGAAACAAGGAGGTATAAGCGCTATGAATAATGTTATGAGCATAGTCAGGGGATCGAATATCAAAGCTGGCATGTTGCTGTTGTTGATCGCATTTTGCGTGACACTTGTTTCACCACAAGTTACAGCCAAAAGCTGGACTCCGCAGACCTGGTCGAAACCATATCAGGATGCACCAATCACAAGGCCGGAGTACGATGATAGCGGATGGAATGATGTCAATTCAAAGTCAAACTCTGGTATGCAAATCGTCGATTTGCTTGGGTGTGGTGACCTTCGAGTAACAGCTCCAACATTGTACTTTTGGTTCTTGGAATTGATAAATAGACCTGATGCACTGGAACAAGGTGATAGGAATGACCGCCAAGTTTTTGACTACAGCAGAACAATTACTCCGCAGTAGGGACTTCACCAGTGCACTGAGTGTACTTGAGACCGCTAATAAATCTCTGCTTTCTCGCACGGACTACGGACTCTTTTGTATTCTGTTAACAGAGACTAAGGCCAATCTGGGTGACTACGGCGAACATATGATTGATGAGGCAGTGGAGATCTTCCGATTTTCATCACAAACAGAGGTCTTTGCCCGTGCCAAGTTTGTAAAAGGCTGGATTTGCTCGCTCAATGGGCGGCATTGGGAAGCCAAGCAAGCTTTGTTGGAAGCTTATGCCAACTATTTGAGATGTGACAAGAAGTATGATGCGGCAAAAGTGCTCAATAGGTTGGCTTATGGAGCACATTTGACTGGCAATATCCAGTCAGCCTTGGAGAATCTGGAGGTTGGGCTACGCATTTATGAGGAGTTAGGTGACAAGTTAAACAGCATCAAACTTGCCCATAACATTGCTAGAGTACAACTTTATGCTGGAAGGATATCAGAGGCCTTGGCTACTTATTTTAGCCATAATATTGAAGGCTTGAAATCCGAAGAGAAGTTGATTCTCAACTACCACTACAACTCCGCCATTCCCTACGCTCTCCAGGGCAATATCAAGGAAGCTCGCAGACGGATCGCTAAATGCAAACCGTATCTCGATACATACAAACGCGAAAAAGCTATCTACTTCGAAAACCTCGGCCTGATAAATATTCTTGACGGCAAGTACACAGCCGCCGAAAAAGCACTCAAGGAAGGACTCGAGCTTTCGCTGGCCATCGCTCCGGAATCGGCGCTTATTTCGCAGAACAAACGGTTGTTCGGCGACCTCTATATCGCCACTGAAAAATACGATCTGGCCGAGAAGTTCGCAACCGAGGCTCTGGAAGTTGCCGAAAAGATCGGCGAGCGGGTCGAGATAGCCGCCTGTCAGCGTATCTTCGCCCGGGTTGCGCTCCATCGCGGCAAAGACGCCGAAGCCCGCGAGTGGTACGACAAAGCGATCGACCTGTTCAACCTGATCGGCACCCGCTACGAACTGGCCGTCTGCCGTTACCTTGCGGCAGTTTCAGGGCTTTACAGCGAGAGCGAACGAACGGCCATGTTGTACATGGCCCGCGAGTATTTCGAGGCGGAAAAAGTCACGCCGTATATTGAAAAAGTAATGACTGAACTCAACCGCAAACCTTCTTCTGTTGTTGTCGACAAGTCGTCGGACGGTTGCCCGACCATTATTACGGTCAACAGGGAGATGAGAAGGCTTCTCGACCTGGCCGAGCATGTGGCTCCGTCGGAGATGACGGTTTTGCTGACCGGCGATACCGGCACGGGGAAGGACCTGCTGGCTCGTTATATTCATTATTGTTCCGGTCGGGCAGGTGAGTTTGTCGGTGTCAACGCGGCGGCTATCCCCAACCCGATGATCGAGGCGGAACTGTTCGGGCACACCAAAGGGGCCTTCACCTCGGCTGATTCCGAGCGCGCCGGTCTGTTCGAGCAGGCCGAAGGTGGAACTTTTTACCTGAATGAGATTGCCGACGCCACCCCGGAGTTCCAGGCCAAACTGCTTGAGGTGCTGGAGACGCGCGAGGTTCGCAGACTGGGCAGCAACCAATCCAGGAAGGTGAACTTCCGGCTGATTGCGGCCACCAACCATGATCTGAAAGCGCGTATGCGCGACGGTTATTTCCGGGTCGATCTGTACCATCGGCTGAACGAGATACCTCTGACCCTGCCGCCTTTGTCGGAGCGGCGCGAGGATATAGTTCCCCTGGTCGAGTATTTTCTGAAAGAAGTCGGATTCA
>JAJRTA010000217.1 GCA_024278515.1 Candidatus Zixiibacteriota bacterium | reverse complement strand
CGGTGGAGATAGTCGAAGGGTTCACACCGGTGATCCGTGGCAACCTCGTGTTTTGTCATCAGGACAATTTGAATACCGACGGCATCTACCCCGGCAAATACACTTATGTTGATGATTTCACACCGGAACAACAAGCCCAGGTAGCGATGGAAAATTACGATTCGGAATTCGTCAAACTGGCCAAAGAAGGTGATATTCTGGTCGGCGGATTCAACTTCGGCACCGGCAGTTCGCGCGAACAGGCGGCGACCGCCTTGAAGTATCGAGGAATCCGTATGGTGCTGGCCGGATCGTTCAGCGAAACATACAAACGCAACGCCATCAACAACGGCTTCCTCGCTGTCGAAGCGCCGGAGCTGGTGCGTGATTTGAAAGCAAGATTCGGAACGGACAAACTAACCGTGTCAACCGGTATCGAAGCGACCATCGATTTCGCATCGTCGAAACTGACAGCCGACGGCAAGGAGTATCATCTTTCTCCGGTGGGTGCCGCGGCGCAGGAACTTATCGTCGCGGGCGGACTGGAAGCCTGGGTGAAGGAACGGTTGTAGGCGATACGATTTCCCTGTGTTCGTGTATTTATAGATCCGTTACAAGCAAGGAGTGAAACAGGTTACCGCCCGCACCTCGACCATAATAAATAAGACAAAGAATATTGAAAGAATTCAAGATAAGGACAGAATGCCGTGGAAAAAACAATCTCAAGACAGATAGCCGAGTTTGCGCTCAGCCTCAGGTATGAAGACCTGCCGGAAAAAGTTGTCAACGAAGTCAAGAGATACCTCTACGACTCGGTTGGCTGTGCCTATGGCGGCTACCACACCAGAGATGTCAATATCCTGCGCGATATATACACTGGTATGGGGGGATCCGCTGAAGCAACCCTGATCGGGTTCGGCGACAAAATGCCGGCCGTCAACGCTACCCTTGTCAACTCGCTGATGGTTCGCGCGCTTGATTTCAACGATATCTACTGGAAAGAGGACCCTTCGCATCCTTCCGATCTGATCCCGGCCGCTCTGGCTGTTGGTGAAATGGTCGATGTTTCGATGAAAGACGTTATCGTGGCGATTGTACTCGCCTATGAATTTGAACAACGTCTCTGCCTGTTTGCCGTTCCGGGAGTACGCGAACGCAAATGGCACCATGCGACACTTACTCAGTTCGTTTCACCGATTGTCGCCGGAAAACTGCTCGGGCTGACCGAGGACCAGATGGTCATGGCGATCGGTATCAACGGTTGTCACAACCATACGATCGGCTGCCCGACGGCGGGCAAACTGACCATGATGAAAAATACGGTCGACCCGATGGCTGTCCAGACCGGTGTATTCGCGGCCCTGATGGCGCAGAATGGTTACTCGGGGACGGAAGCGGTCTTCGAAGGTAAGGAAGGATTCATGGATGTATTCGGGCCCGAATGGGATAAGGAGAAACTGGTCGGCGGACTGGGCGAGTCGTACAAGATACTCGAATGCAGTATGAAAGCGTTCCCGACCGAGGCGCTGACCCACACCCATCTTTCGGCCACACTGAATGTCGTGCGTAAGAACAACATCAGTTACGATCAGATTGACGAGGTAACAATCACGACTATCGCTCGCGCCTGTGATATTCTTTTCGACCCGCATAAATACCGTCCGGAGTCGCGCGAGACCGCCGACCATTCACTGCCCTACTGTATCGCCGCCGCGCTGGTCGATCACCAGATAACCACCAACTCATTCTCGGATGAAAAACTCAGGGATGAACGTATCTGGGCGGTGATCGACAAGATCAAAGGGGAAGCGTCCGAGGAGTTCGAAAAAATGTTCCCGGCCAAACAACCTTCCAAGGTAGTTGTCAGGACCACCGACGGCAGGGAGTACTCGGAGTATCTCGAGTATCCCAAAGGTGACCCGCGGGAACCGATGACCATGGATGATCTGACCGCCAAGTTCAATTCATTGTCCGACGCGCTGTTGTCGGCTGACCGTCAGACGGAAATCAGAGAGATGATTTTTGCGTGCGAATCGATGCAGATCAGGGATCTTATGCAGAAGCTGGTGGTATAAGATCAGGAGAAACGCAGTGCAGACATAACGCATAGAATGTCGAAAAAAGCCGCCGGTCGACTACCCGGCGGCTTTTTTATATGCGTTAATCTTCGAGACATTTCCCAAAGTCATTGCTCCGCCTGTCCGATAGTTACAGTATGAGATTACAGAAAAAAAACGGCGATCTTCGGACACCGTTGACAAACATGTAAATGCCCGTATATTGCGGGGAAACAGGGACCGATTGTCCCGGAGGATTCGTGAGACCGCTTACGGCCATGCTTCTTTGGATCCTGGGCTTCGCCACAGCTTACGCCCAGGTGAACATCAACATCGCGCGCCTTGCCTCGGTACCTCCGGCGTCCGTGGCAGATCTGTCGATCATACTTACAGACAGTTCCAACAGTTTCGAGATGGGCGGTTTCGATCTGTTGCTTACGTATGACCCGGCCCTGACTTTTCAATCAGCATCTCCGGGAGACCTTCTGACCAACTGCAACTGGGAGTATTTCACATACCAGCCGGGGTACGGCCAGCAGGTTCGTCTGGTGGCCATCGCCGATATCAATAACGGCGCCAACCATCCCACCTGCTACGGCGGCGGATCGGGCGGCCTGGCCGTGGTGCGATTTACCACCCCCTCGGATTCATCTTACGAAAACAGTTTTCTGCCGTTGAAATGGTTGTGGCACGACTGTGGTGACAATACGGTTTCATCAATCATCGGCGACTCCCTGCTGATTTCAAATATAGTGTACGATTTCGACGGCAACATTGAGTTTCCTGTCTCCGGTGATACTGTTTTTCCAACTTACACTGGAGCCCCCGACACCTGCCTTTTTGCGGCGCAGGGGACCATCTACCGCTTCCTGAACTTTCATAACGGCGGTGTTATAATCGGCATTCGGGATACAATTCCCCCCGTGGTTCAATGCTCGGGTGATCTGACTGTTGATAATGATTCAGGGCAGTGTGGCGCTTATGTAGCTTTTCAAACCTCTGCCACCGATAACCGCCCCGGCGTGACAGTGGTTTGTTCGCCTGCATCCGGGTCATGGTTTGACAAGGGGGTTACTATGGTCACCTGTGTTGCGACTGATTTGGCCGGCAACGTCGATAGCTGCAGTTTTTTCGTTACCGTCCGCGACACCGAAAAACCGGTCCCGCTTTGCCCTGCAAATATCACAGTGGCAACCGATCCCGGACAGTGCGGGGCTGTTGTCACCTGGCCGGCGTCGGTTGAGGATAATTGTCCCGGCGCTACGATCTCATCGACTCCGGCCTCCGGTTCGTTTTTCGATGTCGGTACTACTACCGTAGGATGCCTGGCCAGCGACGCCTCGGGGAACCTTGAGGTATCTTTCTTTGATGTTACCGTCATCGATACGGAACCACCGGCTGTCAACTGTCCGACGGATACAACTGTATTCAATGATCCCGGCGAGTGCACGGCGCTGGTCACATTCAACACGACCCTGACCGAAAACTGCGAAGCCTCGATGATTTCTTCGCCTCCTTCCGGCTCCGCATTTCCCGTAGGTACGACAATGGTAACTTGTATAGCCATCGACCGAAGCGGCAACACCGACACCTGCAGCTTTAACGTAACAGTCGTTGACAGCCAGCCGCCGGTTGTTGTTCCACCAGACGACATTATGGTGAATAATGATGCCGGGGAGTGTTCGGCTTTGGTTTCATTCACCGCTACTGTTATCGAAAACTGCGCCGAGGCAGCAACAGTCTACGACCCAGCACCCGGTTCTGCTTTTCCGGTGGGGACGACATCAGTACAGGTTATTGCGACTGATCTTTCGGGTTTTTCCGACACCGGTTATTTCAATGTTACCGTCAACGATACTGAGCCTCCCACCATACACTGTCCACCCGGAATCACTCTCTACACCGATTCCGGCTACTACGGTGCTTTTTATGATTTCAATCCTTTGGAAAGTGACAACTGTGCGGTTGCCGATGTAATCTCCGAACCACCGTCAGGGTCGCTTTTTCCGGTGGGTGTTACAACCGTTATTTCGACAGCCATTGATTCTTCAGGAAATGCGGACACCTGTTCTTTTGATGTTACCGTTTTGCTTGACGACACCGACAGCGACAGCCTGCCGGACTGGGACGATAACTGTCCCTTTTTATTCAACCCGTCACAGGAAGATACCGACGGCGATGGGGTCGGGGATGTATGCGACAATTGCACCGACGAACCAAACCCGACACAAAGCGACACGGACAATGACGGCCCCGGAGACCTTTGCGATAACTGTCCCGACGTCACCAACCCGGACCAGGCAGATACTGATGGCGACGGGGTTGGAGATGCCTGTTGCTGTCGTGCGCGTGGGGATATCGATCATTCAGGAGGAGCCTCACCGGTTGACATAACCGATCTGGTTATGATGGTTGACTTTATGTTCTCAGGAGGAGCCCCTCCCGGTTGTCCGGTTGAGAGCGATGTAAACGGCGACCATGCGTTCGACATCTCAGATTTAGTGTATCTTGTTGATTTCATGTTTTCAGGCGGCCCGCTCCCTCCCTCCTGTCCCCGGAGTATTTGATCGTTGACAGCTCGACCGTTTTTTGTCAACATGAACTGTTCGGAGTTGTGAACGCTTCGGGTTAAATCTTTTGACAAAGGAGACGGCCATGTTACGTTGTGTTGTTTTCATTCTGATTGCAGTATTGCATGTTGTTTCGATATCTGTCTGCGCCGACGAGGCGCCCCCTCTTCGCCCGGTGCATACTTATTCAATTATTGCTTATGATTCCGCAACCGGTCAGTTCGGAGCGGCGGTGCAGTCTCACTGGTTCAAGGTTGCCGATGTTATCTGGGCGCGTTCCGGGGTTGGTGCGGTGGCTACCCAGTCGCTGGCTGATTTCAACTACGGACCG
>JAJRTA010000216.1 GCA_024278515.1 Candidatus Zixiibacteriota bacterium | reverse complement strand
TGGTCGCGGCGGCGCCCGACCGAGAGCCACTGGATCGGAACCCCGAGGTGCGCCTCGAGGGCGCGGACGTAGGCGAGGGCTGCGGGGGGGAGGTCCTCCTCCTTGCGGACATCGTCGAGCGGCGCGCTCCAGCCGGCCACCTTTGCCATCAGCCACCAGAAGGCTTTGCCTTTTTGATAACAATTGAAATCGTGAGTATGCGAACAGCCTATGACAGTACACACCGGGCAGGTACGAGTGGCGCACCAGTCGTAGCACCATTCGCAGGAGTCGCTGTTATCGGCGTGAAGAACACCATCCGGATCATAACTTTCAATATCGGCAAAGTCGAAAAGCACCTTGCCGTTGGCCTCGCAATAGGCGCGCAACTGGTCATTACGCACCCACAGGTTTCCGTCAGGGCCGGTGCCGTCGAGATGACCGGTCTGGTAAATGAATGTCACGTTGGGATACTCCGCTTCCAACTGGCTCATGGAGTCGCACAGGGCATTTACGCCATCCAAGGTCTGCCAGCTCATGCCGCCGCAGAATGACCACATCACGACATTTCTGTCGTTCCCAGGCTGGTTAAGTTGATCGCGGGTGTGAGTCATCCAGCCGAAGTATCCTTCATACCCCAAATCCGAAAAGTTTTCGAGGATTGAGAATGAGTCAGGCGCCGCCGGTCCCTGCTTGAAGGCATAGAGAGAGTTTTCCCCCTGCAACACATTCATCCCGGCCAGAATCTGGCTTCCGTGCGAACTGTGTCCGTAAAACAGCCTGTAATCAGACTGAATCTGACGAATTACCGATTCCGGGATACTTTCAAACTGTGAGATAACAGTGTGATCGGCGCGAATAGCCGCGGCGTTCGCCTGAGGACCGTACAGTATTACTGTCAGTATAACCCATGCTGCCGCTGCAAAACATTTTTTCTTAAACATGATTACCTCTATGTCCTGATCCTTTAATTTGCAGGTACTTACTTTAATATATTGATCGATTCAATATGAAGTCAACTTTAGTGTTTGGTCTTTTTTGTGATGGAAGCAGGAATAACGAAGTATTCGCTGAATCAGGGAGGATTTCTTCAAATATCACAGATGATGGTAAAAACGGAATTATGATAGCTCCGTATTGCTATTGGTAATGATAGTTTCATCGTCGGAATCATTGTTTGCATTTGTCCGGGGGGATGAATCGGCATTTATCATTGTCTCGACAAAGGCGATTATTTCATTGTTCTTGTCCCTGATCGGCGTTGTTGTAATATGGACCTTTTCTCGTTTGTCCTGTCCCACTCTGGTCACGATGGCCTGACATGTGGCTCCTTCGTTCAGAGTCCGCTCGGCCGGGCAATCCAGGCAGATCCCGTTCGAGGCGCCGTTGTTATAGACCTCGTAGCATAATGAACTGCCCCCCTGTTTGATTTGGGGATACAGCTCTTTGAGGTATTTATTCATGTAAAGTATTGTCTTGCGCGGACTGATCACCGAGATGCCCAGCTCGGAGTTATCGGCGTAATTCTGGAAACTGCACAAAGCGTAGTCACTCTGTTTCGGCCTTGATGTCTGCTCGGAGATGTCACGAGTGTGAACACAGTTGAACAACTGACCTTCAAATTCGATGAGGTTCACGGTTACTTCCACCGGCAGCAGCTTCCCGGACTTCGCTTTGTGAACAGAGTTGATGGTAAATGATCGGAACTTCTTCAACTCCTCCCAGTGTTTGGGCCAATTCTCGACCGTCATAATGGTGTCAATATCCATCACGGTCATTCTGAGCAGTTCTTCTTTATCGTACCCTAAAACCCTGCAGGCGGCTTCATTGACATAGACAAAGCGAGCGTCTTCACCCATCCAGTAGATCGGGTCGGCGGCTTTATCGACGGTGAATTGAGTGAGTTTAAGGTTCTTTTCCATCAATCGGCGTTTGCGCATATCAGCTTCGAGCTTCTCCTTGGCGGCCCCGAGTTCTGCGGTAACAATGCGCAACTGGGCGGTATATCGCATGGCCGCCCACGCTCCTGCAGAAAGCAGCAGTGTAATGAGAAGTCCCGACAGTAACGCGGTCAAACCGATAGCCGATTCCTGAGCGTGTAAAAAAGTCCCGGTGGGATGATAACGTGCTTCCCACAGTCTGTCGGCCAGGTTGAGTACGGCAGTATGGCTGAGTGTGCTGGTGTCATGATCAGGGGTCAAAGGCTCCTCAATTCGGAAAATTATATTATCCGGTTCGGGAGCCAGCAGATCGACAACAGTCAGGTCAAAATCGCGTTCATCATCCGATTGTATTGTGGAACTGACGATTTTATCAGCATGGTAGGTAGCGGCGACATAACCGAGCAATCGCTCCCGTCGTTCATGTTCCTCGGAGATGTCTCCGTTGCCGGAATAGACCGGCAACAAGGCAAACATAAGCGGATCCGATGCCTGCCCCAAACCGCCGGTTATTGGGGGGGTGGCCGCTACGGTCGACTGATCACACGCCCAGTCCAATGATTCCATCAGGTCGGGTCGGGAGGCGAGGTTCAATCCCAGCAGGTTTCTGCCTTTCTCCATCGGATGCGTTACATAGACCGGAAACAGATCATCCGAAGACTGATCGGACTCTTTCTCCTTCCAGTCACGGATGCTGAAACCGGTGATGCCTTCCCTGCGGGCCTGACGTTCGTAACGTGATCGCTGAGTTTTTTTGACACGAGGGATCCAGTGGAAAGCTTCAACCTCGGGATAACCGGCCAGCATAGGTTCCACGAAAGATACAAACTCATCCCGGTAAACGGAATCCGAGGATCGATAGAATGCCTGTAAGGTTTCAAGCGGCAGGATAGACGATTCGATCTCTCTCTCCAAAAGATTGAGATGTTTCAAGGTCACCAGCTTGAAATTGTTCTGTATCCGGCTCTGCTCTATATCAAGCGCTATCGAACTTACCGTCAGGGTGACCGCCAGACCGATCAGCAGTACGGTGAGGCCTGCTGTTTTCGGGTAGGATGAAACACGCCCCAATAATCCGCCGGATGAACGATGATCCAGAGTTTTGATACTGCTCATTTCAATATGCCTTATCTGGACAACTTCTGTTTACTTTTCAGTAAACAGATTAATGTATAGTCCATGTTTATAATATCGACTTTGTCGGCCTGGTTCTTCACCTCCGGAGTCGGTTAGCATCGGGATGAGCAGGATGTATGCAACCATGAAAAAAAGGGGCCGGTCGGAGCCGGCCCCCGGGTCAGGTTTTTTCTAATCCACTGACCGAAAAAGTAAAGCAAAACCATGTGTGCTGACTGAAACATTAACAAATCCGATGCCGACTGTTAACCGCAAGACATATAATGGCTTGCCGACAGGCCACAAGCGGCGGATAATTGATGGACGCCCATAGCAGTCGGGTTTATGCCATAGCGAACGTTTAAGGTTGATTGTCTGTTTGAACTCAAATAGATTGCACCAATAACTGAATATAAGGAGATGGTTATGTCTGATTTTGCTTATATCCACGGTCGCCAGATTCTCGACAGCCGCGGTACGCCCACGATCGAAGTTGATGTCTGTCTTTCCGACGGGACCCTCGGCCGGGCCGCGGTGCCGTCCGGCGCCTCTACCGGCGCCCATGAAGCGGTGGAGCTTCGTGACGGCGACAAAAGTTATTTTTTCGGCAAAGGTGTCACCAAAGCGGTGGCCAATGTCAACGACAAGATCGGCCCCGCTCTGATCAACGAAGGAATCGACCCCTTCGACCAGGTCGCCCTTGATAATTTCATGATTGCTCTTGATAACACCGAGAACAAGAGCAAGCTGGGGGCCAACGCCATGCTGGGGGTATCTCTGGCTACGGCCAAGGCGGCTGCGGAGTCACGGGGACGCTTTCTGTATGAGTACATCGGAGGCTGCAACTGCAAGATTATGCCGGTGCCGATGATGAATATCCTCAACGGCGGCAAACATGCCGACAACAATGTTGATCTGCAGGAGTTCATGATCATGCCGGTGGGGGCGAAAAGTATTCGTCACGCCCTTCAGATGGGAGCCGAAGTTTTCGGGCACCTCAAGAAAACACTGAAAGCGAAAGGATATAACACCTCAGTCGGCGATGAAGGCGGTTTCGCGCCTGATCTGAAATCGAACGAAGAAGCGCTGGAGGTTATCATGGAAGCGATCAACGCATCCGGTTACAAGCCGGGCGAAGATATTATGCTCGCTCTGGATCCGGCCTCCACCGAGTTTTACGATGCCGAAAGCGGTTTATATAATCTGGCCGCCGAGGGGCGCAAACTTTCTTCGGATGAAATGATCGATTTCTACGCCGGTCTCTGTGAACGGTATCCGATTATTTCGATCGAGGACGGTTTCGCCGAGGACGACTGGGAGGGTTGGCAGAAGTTCACTGCCAGAATGGGCGGGCTGATCCAGATTGTCGGTGATGATATCTTTGTTACCAATCCGAAAAGACTGAAGCGCGGTATCGAAGAAAAGTCGGCCAACTCGATTCTGATCAAGCTCAACCAGATAGGCACCCTGACCGAGACACTGGACACTATCGACATGGCGCAGAAAGCCGGTTTCACGGCGGTTGTCTCGCATCGCTCCGGTGAAACCGAGGATGCCACTATTGCCGATGTGGTGGTCGCATCGGGGGCGGGTCAGATTAAGACGGGGTCGATCTGCCGCACGGACAGAATCGCCAAGTACAATCAACTGTTCCGGATCGAGGAAACAATCGGCGAACACGCGGTCTATCCCGGGATGGATACGTTTTACAACCTGAAAAGCTGAACCGGAATGAGATCTCCGGCAGGATAATATCAACGGCCGGGGTTTTGGCGTATTGTTCTGTCGGCTCGGCGAAACTGAAGGATTCGTTCGACGACAATTTCGGCTACGGCCTCGAGCATTTCTCTGTCTTCGGATGTAAAAAACGCCGGTCGGTCCGAATCGATGTCGATCTCACCCAGTACGGTGTCACCGTCCATCAGCGGCACGACGATTTCCGATCGTGTGGTGATGGAACAGGCTAAAAAACGCGGGTCACGGCGGACATCATCGACTGTAACAGTCGCCTTCCGGGTAGCCGCCGCGCCGCAAATGCCGCTGTTCAGGGCTATTTTCGTGTGTTCGGTTTCGGGGCCGATATAAGGTCCGACCTCGAGATGATCATCGCACATCATGTAGAACCCGGTCCAGTTGTATCCGTCGGAAAAGCCGTCGACCAGTTCAACGACTGTCTGTAAGAAACCATGTTCATCGGCCGCTTGCGACGCGGCCTTGCGCACATTCTCGATCAGTTTTCTGCGAGCCTCGTTCATCATAGCCTCTCTCGTATTGCCCGAAGATTATCCATCGGGACTTCCGGCGGTATGGCGCATCCGGGACCGATTATCAGACGGGAAGGGTCGTGATCCGATTTGATCCGGTCTATCTGATAACGGATTTCCTGCGGCCTGGCATGAAGGAGCCATCCGTTATGGTCCACGCCGCCGACCAGGGCCATGCCTTTCAACTGATCGACGGCCAGATCCATCGGCAGGTTGGTCGGATCGCAGCAATCCCAGTTAGCCAGTTGGCATCGGTAATCCAGATCGCAGAGTTCCCGCAAATAGTTGTTTGATTCGCAGACATGCAACAGGTTCAGAGCATCGTACTCGGCCGCTCTGATAACTTCGAGATCGTATGGGACACCGAACCTTCGGTATTCATCCATGGTCATCATATCTGATGAAGCCCAGTGGGTGGTGGCATAGAAAATGCCGTCAGCGCCGGCATTGCGGCACTCGGAGACAAAAGCTGTGAAGGTTTCTGTGATGGCTTGCAGGGCGGGTTCCACTTTCTCCGGGTCCGTCCTGAGATGATCCATGAGCGTCTGTCTGTCGGCAACCAGTCTCCCGGCGATGGCCAGCGGGGTGAAAACGGTCATGAGAATCGGCAACTCTTTGCCCAGTTGTTTGCGAATGTTCAATATTACCTTGAGATGCTCGGCCAGGGGCGGGCTGGTCAGCGGCAGGGTTTTGATTTTCGACCAGTCATCGATACCCGATATCGGGAAAGCGCTTTTGATATGTTTGCTGAACTCTTTTCGTGAGTATTCCAGGTGTAGACCCCATCCCTGGGTGTGATAGTCGGCGCGCGGATTCAGCTTCACAAAATCCCAGTCGAATTCTTTCTGGAACCATACTGTTGACTCGATGGTCCCGTCGGCATGGTGTTCCATGTGAAAGAAATGCCGCCAGAAAGAGGCCGCGAAACGATCCGGCTTCTCACCGGCGATAATCATCTGGATTCGTTCTCTATGACTGTATTTTTCCATTGCAGATTCCGGGATTTACCCGGGTAGTTCACCGGGAGTCGGGAGCTATTTTTCTCCCCATGCTTCAAACAGTTTGTAATAGTGCGGCGGATATTTCGGCTCGGCGCGCAGATAGGCCGGGACCGGGTACCTTATTCCCCCTTTGTGCGTGCCTTCGAGGCCTTCGACAATCTGTTCTTCCATACCGGCCGGTATCGTGAAACCCATTTCGTGGTCCTGGGTCTGACCGAACACACGGTCGCCGTAGCAGGGAAGCACGACCTGCGGTTGGTTTGTTTTCATGGTTTCGATGCAAATATCCGCGCAGTCCAGGCGTCCTGAAAACCGTGATGTAATATAGCCGCCGTCCCGGTACAGAGCGGCTGTCAGCAGACGCATGATCTGAGCGGAGTTGGCGTAAATAAGATATAAATGCGGTTCAAACCCGGCACGGTTTATAGGCGCGGTCAGAATATAATCGAATTCTTCGAAGCTGAATTTCGGCACGTCCGCTTCGGTTCGAGCGCCCGCTTCTTTGGTTGCTGTAAACATTCCGGCGCACATCTCACCGCAACTGAAAGTTTCAGTTACCGGTTTGAACCCGAACGCCGTCAGAGCAAGGGGACAGTTGATATCTTCCCGGCCTACCGCCAACTGCCAGCCGTAGCGACGGGCGATCGAGAAGGTCTGACAAACCGCCACCGGGTTGCCGAACTCTTCGCGTGGCCGTTTGATCCTTTCCGGAAGGGGTTCCTCTTTACCGACCATCCTGACCGCTAAGGGAAAACTGTCCGGGCGAACATGTTTTCCGATCGCTTCATCTAATTTTCTCATCGATTCCATTTCTACTCTCGGTTTCCGGTATTCATAGAATACGTATAAACAATGTTCGTTCAGTAACAAAACAGGGCGTTGCCTGCCATTCCTTATGAAGTTTTCGAAATATAAGGGTTACAGGTCCGACCGGTCAACGCTGTTTATTGGTTGAGCAGAATCAACCGACGCCTTAAACCTGCGTCCCGATTGCCGAAATATATACAGACAGGATTAAAAATAAATCTGCCGGAGAACTATTGTGCCCACCAGAATACTGGTCATAGACGACGAAGAATCCATGTGTAACTTCATGGAAATCATGCTGACCAAAGAGGGCTACCAGGTTGACAGCGCTGTCTCCGCACCTGAAGGGTTGTCGATGCTCAAAAGCCAGTCTTATGATCTGGTAATATCCGACCTCAATATGCCCGAGATGTCCGGGATCGATGTGCTGCGTGAGGCCCGGTCGTTCAATGAAGATCAGGATTTTATCGTAATTACCGCTTACGCTACGGCTGAGACAGCGGTTGAGGCGATGAAACTGGGGGCCTCAGACTATATTTTCAAGCCGTTCAATGTCGATGACGTCAAACTGACCGTTAAGAAGATTCTCAGCCGACGCCGTCTGATGATAGAGAATGATACTCTTAAAAAACAGCTTCAGGGAGACAATTCATTCGACAATTTCATCGGCGCCTCCGAAGGGGTTGTAAAACTGAAACAACTGGCCAGGCGAGTGGCTGCCTCGGATTCGACCGTCCTGGTTCTGGGTGAATCGGGTACCGGTAAGGACCTGATCTCCAAAGCCATCCACCACCACTCCCCCCGCTGCGGCGGACAGTTTGTGACGATCAACTGCGCCGCGGTTCCGGAGCAGCTTCTTGAATCGGAACTGTTCGGGCACAAGAAAGGCGCCTTCACCGGCGCTGTCCGGGACAAAGAGGGACTATTCAAAGTGGCCGACGGGGGTACATTCTTCCTCGATGAAGTCGGCAACACTTCTTTGGCTATTCAGGTAAAGCTCCTGCGCGTACTCGAAAATAAGATAATTACTCCGGTCGGCGAAACCAAACCGATAGAGGTTGATGTTCGGCTGATTGCCGCCACCAATTCGGATCTGGAAGCGGATGTCAAGGCGGGTCGGTTCCGGGCCGATCTGTTTTACCGGCTCAATGTAATCCCGTTGCATATTCCCCCCCTGCGGGAACGACAGGATGATATCAAACTATTAACCGATTTTTTCATTAAGAAATTTTGTCGTAAACTAAACAGTTCGCCCAAACAGATTTCCACCGAGGCGATCGAACTTCTGGAGTCCTATCATTGGCCGGGTAATGTTCGTGAACTGGAAAATACCATTGAACAGGCGGTCCTGTTGGTCCGCGGCGATACGATCAATGCTTCGGATCTGCCGGAAAAAATCAAGTCACCGCAGGAGATCGGACTTGTTCAGGAAACACAACCCTCGACTCCGACTCTGGAATCGATAGAGAAAGCTTATATACATTATGTCATGAGCCAGACCAACGGCAAGAAAGTCAAGGCGGCCAGGATACTGGGGATAGATACCTCAACCCTGTACCGTAAACTGGACAGATACGGTCTGAAAGATTTCACCGGTTCCGATCGTTCAAAGAGAGGCAAATCGGCCAAATCCGAATAGTTGGAAAATAGCGCAGGATACCGGAACAGCTTTTGCAATATCTGTACGGTTAAATAATCGAATATGAACCGTGAGGACACAATGAAGATATTTCATAATGACGATTCCGGATTTACGCTGATAGAGTTGATGATTGTGGTGGTGATTATCAGTATTCTTGCCGCTATGGCCATTCCGCGCTTTATGGCTGCCTCCACCAAGACCAAACAATCCGAGGCCAAGCTGATCCTAAAACAGATCTATGTAAACGAGCGCACCTATCGCCAGCAGGAGGCCACCAACGCTTACTTTATACCGGCCGGTCCGGCGTCAAAGGCTAACCCAACCGCGTTCAATGAGATCTGGATTGAAATCGCCGATAACGCCAAGTACACTTTCACCATCGTAGCCAACGGCGATGGTTTTATCGCCACGGCCCAGGGTAATATCGATGACGATGCAGCCTTAGATACCTGGACAATCGACGATAAGGGTATTCTTCAGTGTTTATGCGACGATATTACGGAAGATGCCGCCTGCTAAACACCTGATAAGTATGGATAATTCGTTTGGGCGTCCATTGGGGCGCCTTTTTTTGATCTATTGGGATTTCTCGGAGAACCGATCAAACTATTGCAAACTGCAAGATTCTTTCGCAAGCCGCGAATCGAGCCCACCCGAAAAAGAACCGGAATTATGGTGGTTACGCCATACCTTTCAGTCAGTTAGGGCGGAAACCGTGCTATGAAACAACTTACGGGCTGTTCAGAAAAAGTCGGGTTAATCAGCACGGTTTATGCATTAGTCCGGGGCAGAAGAAGACATGAACCCAAGAACCAAAAGACCAATCCAAGGAGGTCGCAATGTTTAGTCGTTTTCACAATCGTAAGGGTTTCACCCTCATCGAGTTGATGATCGTCGTGGTCATCATTGGTATTCTGGCCGCTCTTGCTATCCCGCGTTTCATGCAGGCCACTACCAAGTCCAAACAGTCAGAAGCCAAACAGATTCTCAAGCAGATTTACACCATGCAGCGTGCCTATCGTCAGGAAAACGGCACCTACGGTGATAACGGTCAGGCTAACGTCGTCGGCGTAGCTTTTGTTTTCCCGGAGATCGGTGTCGAGATCGGTGACAACGCTGCTTATGTTTATACTATGACGGCGGCCGCCAACACCTTCTCCTGTACCGCTACGGCCAACCTTGACGATGACGCCGCCATTGACAGCTGGACCATCGACGAGACCGGCTCCCTGGTGGCCGACTGTAACGATGTAACTGACGCCGGCGCCTGCTAAAAGCGCCTGAATCAGTTCGAGCTTTGAAGCGCCCCTTTTCCGGGGCGCTTTTTTTGCCGTTTGTACTATGGCAACGGGGGAGCATGATCCTGCCTATACTGTTTCAGGTAAATCCTTCGTTTGTGGCGGATCGTACGCAATGACCAGCAACAAGTCCCCTTTTTGCAATGTGTGAAATGGATTCTCCGCCTTATTCGGCAGCAAAGGTAAGGGATTAATCTCAAACCTGGTATTTCCGTTGACGCGTCTACCGATACCAATAGGAATTACACCTTCTTTATTTGTAACCTTGGCACAAGCTATTCGATATTCTCTGAATGAGGAACCAAGTGCAGTCTCGGGCACCTCAACAGTATATAGCTCGCAACTATCTTTTGAGGAAGTCAATAACTGACGATATACGTCACTGAGTCCTCTGTTTATCGCACATTGAGCCAGGAGCATGGTTCTAAGTTCTCCAGAGGCGACATAATCCAGAGTTCCGGGGAAAGTTCTCCTTAATTCAGTTATAACCTTTACATTCTCAATACTTCGTAATTCCACAATAACGTCAAGGTTTTTTGATTTGCTCTCGTCTCCGATCTCTTTCAGGGCGAACACTGTTCGAATGGTCTTTTCATCACTGGATAGTTGACGATCGTCTCCAAAAACAATGACAGCATCTGCTCTTTCAACATTTGCGTTCAAAAGTGACAATTTAGTGCTAGGATCACCGGGGCAGAAGTAAACATCTTCAAATCCCTTGGACCGATGTTTTTGGAATTGTCGATTCAGCTCTTTGAAGTCAATGGACGGATCGTCGGAGACCACGACTATCACTTCGTGCTCAAGAATAGGGCTCCTGAGTTGTTCGATTACAGCAAGTGCACGGGAGTTCCAATTGGCTATAACAAAATGATCGGAGAGTTGTTTGGGCATACCTGCCTCCATGAAATGTATTATTAAACTTGAAGCTACGTATCCGCTTATAAGAGCAATAACTAATGGCCCTAATATCAGAGCTAAGAGACAAGATATTCTTCCGGTAGTGGTTACCGGAACGCGGTTTTCCATACCACTTACAATATAAATAACAACGGAATATATAGATTCTATAATATCAGAGAAGCTTGCATTAATCTCGTGCTCTGCCCAGTATGCACAATAGGTACAGACGAAAGATAGCATTATGGCTATAATGGCAAGCACACGAACAGGATGAGATCTGGAATATCTGAACAAACGAATACGGTATTTAATGGCAAGAATCAACCCTACAATAAATGCAGCTATCAGAGTAATGTCGACATGTGTAAGAAGAGAATCCGGAGGCGACATGTACGTACCCTTTAGGTAGAGCGGAAAATTGAAAAGTGATCTGGTTGGTTTAACTTCTGAGAACAGCCCCAAAATGTTACTGGAGTCCATTATCGTAGTGGCATTATTGATAGCAAAAACTACTTTACGGGCTAAAGTGAACTCCTGATCTGGTAATATAGTTACAAGAAGTACAGGAACCGTTATAGCATTGACATCCGATAGTTGATTGGTATACTTATTCGCAGGAATACTACGTATGTAGATTCCTGACAACCTGTCTTTCGAACGACCTACAGTGATTTGTTTACGAGCCTCATGATCTAGGGAGAACAGATGTGCCGCACCGGAATCAATGAGTTCAGTGACACTCGTGCTGCCCAATCCATCGACAAAAGTTGCAACATCGAGTTCTCCCTCTCTGAATAGATTACCAATCTGACTCAAAGAATCCACATCGATAGTCGTATATTGCTTGCTTGAAATGCCAAGAGTATTGAAAAGCCCTTGTGTGGTAAAGGCAGTACCACTACGAGAAAGCCCTGGGAATATCCGCAAATTACGCAGTTGTGATGCACGTGTTATGTTAAACCGGCTTCTAATCAGAATGTGAAGGTATTCTTCGAATATCGGTTTTATAACACGTATTTTAGATTGTGGGTGTAGCCTTAGGTACTCAGCAAGGGCGTCTTGTTGAGTCAGAGTAAAGGTGACGATCTGTGAATCCAGCATGTTGAGGTTTTGCCATGAACCGTTAGTAACAACTGCTTGAATCCCAAGATTATGTTCCGCGCTCAATAAGGAAACTGTTTTGCCGATGTCAGCATAAATACTACCTTCAGGACCGGTAGCGATAAGGATCTCAGACGTGAAAATGTTATCAGTGTAGTTATTCTTATCAGCCCAGCCATTTGAGCAGGTTGCCAAAATTAACATAGATAATATTAGCGACCTTCCCAGTGAACCTTTATGAGTCATTTCGTATGCCCAATACTCGCTTGTTATTATGTTTCTATACTATACATTATCAATAATAACTTTACACGCAATAATACCAAGCATGAATTTCATTATGACAAAATCTGCTATTGTCGTATGTGTGGCGGATCGTACGCCCCGTACGCCGACAATGGTCTGAGGCAGATGTTGTCAATCTTTCAAAAACTACTTTGCATGTGGTTCCCAGACAAAACCCTCCCCGTATTTTGACACCGCTGCCGCGACAAAAGAATCTACTTTTTCAGCAGGGATCGTGTATGTCCATTTATTACCGGTTGAGTCCCACTTCATGAAAGTACCGACTATTTCTTCATCCTCTGTCTGCAGACAGAGGAGAGGCACTCCAAACATCGCCGGCGTATAGTCTATTGTTATAACTCCATCCGCGCGATTATACTCTATCGATGGAACAAAGCCTGTTTCCGGTCGTTCGCCTCGTACACGCATAACAGCTTCCGACGCAGTACAGTATCGGAAAGGCGCACCTGAAGAACGGCTGAATGCCCGGAAGCGTTTGTGATTCCGTACCACCAGGGATTTGATCGCATTGTTGTTTAGATCGGTGCTGCCGAAATTATGGGTATAAAATGCGACTATGACTTGCTCACCGGACGCTGCAAGTTCAAACATTAATCGCATATAGGCCGTGTCTGTCGGGCTGACGGATCTCACTATGGTTCGAGATAAATTGCCCGGACGTAACATATTTTCCCGACCGGGATGATACATAAAGGTGCCCTGGTCGGCTGAATCCCAGTTGTGGGAATAATCAAAAGGAATAACACTGTCCAGCCAGTTGCTGAAATCGGTATTCTCCCAGATCCACCCTGCTCTGAATGATGCCGGATATATTTTATTAAAGTATATGAACGAGGCCAGATGATTCATGGCCAGTTGCCGGTCTGTGAAACGGTTATACGTACGACCGGAGAAAGTTGTAATCGGGTTCCAGGCTGTTCTGTTTTTCAAAGAGTCGTTATACCAGTCTGCATGGTGGTAGTGCCACCCGATTTCATCCCCGCAAGTCCTGGCTCTGTCTGTAAACCGGTCCAGGAACTCCTCCGCGACCGCATTGATGCCGTAACCGGCCGGACGATACCCTTCGAAAGTCATCAGGAACCAGGATATTTTCAGAGGACCTCCGAAATCATCTTTGATACTGTCGCGCCAGGCCGGATCCATCACCTGCTCGATGATATTCCCTCGTTTGAAACTGTTCAGGTTGAGTCTTTGCCGGTATTTATCGTAATTGAAACCGTCGGTTTCGGTATCGACAGCATACACGACGAACACCTCCCCTTTCGGAATATCAGGCTCGAATGCACGGCAGGATAAGCATCCCCACAAAACCAACACGGTTGCCAAAATATAATATTTCATCTGTTCTTTGCAAAAACAGGCATCTTGATATTCCCAAAGGACGGTGTAAACAGAGCTTTTGTCAATTACAATGGACTCGAGACTTCCCCTGGTAAGATATGGATTGACGAAGGTTTATTTTGCGGATGCCGGATCAGGTCCGGCATGGCATCCTGTTCTATGATCTGTAACGGTGCCGGCAGCGCTCGATAGTATTGCTAACCGGGTAAAGTACGTGCGGCTATTGACAGTCGCCCCAAAAACACCATATTGAGTATTGGGGGCGGAAGATCTATTCTTCCCCTTGCTGTCTCCCAAGGCAGCATACCCCTATATGCCCCGTGCTGTCCTCCTCCCCCGGCACGGGGCTTTTTTCAACAGGACACCTTCCATACTTTGTAGCAGTTTTGCATGAAGTTGCGGCAATTTGGTTTGGAAACCGAGCTGACAGTTGTATATTTTATCAGTGGTCATCGAATACGGTAAGACAGAACAAGAGAAAGCCATACTTATCGGCCGCGCGCCGGACTCCCGGTTGCGCGGTGAAGTGGAAGCATCGCTGGATGAGCTGGCGAGGCTGAGCCAGACAGCCGGCGCTCAGGTTATCGACAAACGGATCCAGACACGGCCACGTCCGGATTCGTCGTTCTATATCGGGCGCGGCCTGGTCGATGAATTAAAAATCAGGCTTAAAGAAAACGGAGCCAACTGTGTTATTTTCGATGACACTCTCACTCCGGCCCAGCAGCGCAACCTCGAGGCGGAGCTTGACGCCAAGGTAATCGACCGGCCGATTCTGATTCTCGATATTTTCGCCAACCAGGCGCGTACACGGGCCGCCCGGTTGCAGGTGGAACTGGCTCAGCTTGAATACACCCTGCCGCGGCTGACCGGAGCCTGGGTGCACTTCTCCCGACAGTACGGGCGGATCGGGTCAAAAGGACCGGGCGAAACACAGCTTGAGATCGACCGCCGCCGGGTCCGTACCCGGATCTCCAACCTGAAAGGATTGCTCAAAAAGCTGGACCGTCAGCGTTCGACCCAGCGCAAACAGCGTCAGAAAATGTTCAAGGTGGCCATGGTCGGCTATACCAATGCGGGGAAATCGACTTTGTTCAATCTGCTGACTCGCGGCGAGGTAACCACCGCCGACCGCTTGTTCACCACGCTTGATTCGACCACCCGTCAGATGGTCAGCCCGCACCCGGTGCAGGTGGTGATTTCCGACACGGTCGGCTTTATCAAAAAGCTGCCCCATCAACTGGTGGAATCGTTCAAATCTACTCTGGAAGAGGTCAGTCTGGCCGATCTTCTGGTGCAGGTGGTGGACTGTTCGGCCCCCGACTACCGTCAGCGGTTTGACCAGGTCAGAGAAGTACTGGCCGACATCGGCGCCGACAAGGTACCTTACCTTTTGGTTTTCAACAAGATAGACGCCAACCCCGAGTTCGTCCCGCCCCCTTCCGGTCAAACGGTCAGTTTTGTCGTATCGGCTGCAGAAAAAACAGGAATCGCCGCCTTACAGACCGAGTTGATCGCCCGTTCTCAGAAACGTATGATGAGATTCACGGGGCAGCACTAAACCCGCCGGTATATCTGCCGATATAATAAGTAACATTATTTAACGGGATTAAATATGCCGAAGTCCATTTTGATCGTTGACGACAATCCCAATATGTCGGCCCTTCTTTCGGAGATGCTTGAAGTTTTCGATTTTGAGTCCGAACGTGCCGCTGACGGCAGTGAGGCGCTGGAGCGATTGTCCAACGGAAAATTCGCAATGGTTATTACCGACATGCGTATGCCCAAAATGACCGGCTTGGAACTGATCCAGGAAGTTAAAGATAAATTCCCGAATATCCCGGTCGTCCTGATCTCCGGGTACTCGGTCGGTGATATGGATTCCGGTGAAAACACGATCAAGCCGGACGGTTTTCTGGCCAAACCGTTCATGATGTCGGACATCGAAAAGCTGCTGAACTCACTTCTCTAATAAATACTTTCAGCTATTCCTAATTTTTCTTATCAAAAGGGCGCGTAGTTACGTTTAGCTCTGTATGAGTTGCAACGAGCAAAGGATGATATGCTGCAGGTATTAAGAATGTCTCACCTGTTCAGCGAACTGGAAGATCGTTCGTTGAATGAAATAGCTTCAGCTTCAGCACTGATGAAATGCGAACCGGGTGATACGCTGTTCTTTGAAGGTGATCCGGCTCATGCCCTTTTCATTGTCGGATCGGGACGGGTAAAGGTTTTCAAGATGTCACCGGACGGCAAGGAGCAGATACTTATGATCGCCGACCCGGGGGATAGTTTCGGCGAGGCAGCGATGTTTTCCGGGAGACGTTTCCCGGCCTCGGCGACGGCGCTTGAGAAAACGGAAGTGCTGATGGTGAATCGTGAGAAATTCCTCGGGATACTCAAACGTGACCCCAACCTGGCTTTCAATATGATCGCCCGGCTGTCAGAGCTTTTACATAAACTTACCCGCCTGGTCGAGGGATTATCCCTGACCGACGTCACCACGCGACTGGCCAGATATCTGCTCGATCTGACTCCTGATTCCGTCGAGGGAGGTTTCACTGTCACGCTGAGTGAGAAAAAATCGGTGCTGGCTTCCAAGCTGGGTACGATCCCGGAAACGCTTTCACGGTCGCTGGCCCGGCTTTCACGGGAGAGAATTATCAATGTCGACGGCGGCCGGATTGACATTCTGGATATGGATCGTCTGAAGAGCCTTATCGACCGAAACCGGTGAGCTCATGGAAAGACAGCCGACGTTCCGGCACTACTTCAATTCAAGCAACTCTTTCATTACAGGATACGGCTCGATGACCTGTCTGACATAGGAACTGTCGAGACCTTTTTTCATAGCTTCGCGGTAGGCTTCGGCGGCGGCCGGGAACTGTCTGTCGGCCAACAGCAGATCGGCACGTTCCTGATACATGGGACCGGGAGCATCAAAGTTCTCGGTGGTGTAGAATAGTAACTCCCTGTATTTATAGGGCTGATTGCTTACTTTATATAAATGGGTCAGGCCGACGAACGGAGCAGGATTACCGGAGTCCACTATTTCTATGGATCTTCTGTACATCTCCTCGGCGACAGCCGGATTCCCTTTGGCAGTAAACACTGCCCCCAGATTGTTGTAAGCTCCCGCGCTGTGTGGGTTAAGACCCAGGGCAATCCGAAGTGCTTCCTCGGCTTCAGTGAATTTGCCGGATTGCAGGAAACACAAACCAAGGGTGGTCCATGCGTTCCAGTAAAACGGATCGATACGGCAGGATCGGTGCAGCAGTTGCATGGCGACAAGCTGCTTCTGCTGATTCATAAGCGCAAGCGCACTGTCGTGCAAGGAAATCTGTTCGTATTGTCCTTTCCAGTCGGTTTCTATCAGACTGTCGGCAAAACCGCTACCGGTGAGATCGACATAATGTTCAAGAACGCTTTGCACCTGTCGTGATTTTGCATGATCCCATGACTGCCGCAGATGAACACGATTCAGCCCGATATATTCATCAATATTGGCGACCGACCTCGGTATCAATATGGTGAAAGCAAGTATCACCGCCAGAATAACAGAGGGAGTACGGCCGTTCACTCTTGCCTCAGGATCATTCACCAATTTGACCAGCAATACCAATGTGGGGATGCCGGCAAAAGCGAAAAGATCCCAGTCACGAGGCATCCCCAGTTTGGGGTCGAAAATGAACACAGCGCCCAGAGTGCTGACAGCCAGAACCATCAGGAAAAAGTAAGGGCGTTTGCTCGATAGTTTTCTGACCGGCAACCGCAACAGGGAGACTGTCATAACCAGCAATCCGGGGATAAGAAGAAACAGGAGGTTCAGATAATCAAGCAGATGCTTCCACGAGAACAGTGTGTAACCTTCGACTGTAAAGCGATTATCGAACAACGGTATGAAAGCAAATTGAAAGAAATAGTTGGTGGTATAGAAATGATGAAAGATAACCGCGGTAATTACCAGAAGCGGCAGGCCGGCGAGTATTCTGGCGGATATTTTCCAGTTACGTACCGTCCGGCCGAATCGTGTGGGAGCGATCCAGAGATACAAAGCTGAAGGTATCAGTGTGACCCCCAGCACATGAAAAAAAATCGCGCCGATCAAAGGCGGCAGTAACCAGTGCCGGTTTATTTTCTTTTCCGCGACAAGAAGTCCGGTCAGGGTGAAGATCAGGGCAGTCAGGATAAAAAGCGCATAGTTCTCTACATAGCCGAAAAACAGAAGTGTGTAACCACCGCTGCAGACGGCAAGATGAAACAGCACCCGATCAGCCGGGCGTTTATACAGCAAACGGGCGAACAGCGCCACCGTGACGACAAACAGCAGACCGGCCAGGATCGAGATAATCTGATACGATAACAAGGCGGCAGATTCACTATCACCGCCGATCAATGCTTTGAGCCAGATATGTGCTAACGACTCACCATATTCGCGGGATTTCATAGCCAAAGGATTGTCTGTGGCCAGTGAAGACAAGAGAGTGTATCCATCCCCTGAAAAGTGTATTCTTCCCCTAAGCAGACTGTACAATCCCCCAAAGAAGACAGCAGCCGCACCGGTATAGAAAAGAAACCATCGCTCACGCGATCCTGAGTCCGTGGCATCATCTGTTTTTACGAACTCAGGGATATCTGCAAACTTTAATATGGCCGGGCACAATCCTGCTATTACAAACAGTGTCCAGCGGACCCAGTCCGGATAATATGACCACCAATTGAAACCCCACAAACGGTACTCCGGAAAGTACGAAGCAATCAGATAGACAAAAAGTGTCAGGTAGTAAGCGACGAGAACACCGAACTGCATGGATTTTTCCCTCAGGGCGTCATTAGTCTCCTGTCGGCAGGTTTCAGGTTGTCAGTATTATCGCTGATCCTGAGTGGTCATACAACTACTTTTACCTTGTATTAAATGTTATCAGGCTCGTGCCGGGAAGGTTGGTAGGATTGAATAGGTCAGAAAGGGACAAAACGGAATCGTTTCGCGAGCGGGCACTTCAGGTGAATCTGTCAACCAGCCGTGGTGTTGGGTTGATCGGCCTGGAGTTTGTCCAGTTGTTTTTTCAGGCGGGCTTCAAGATCGATAATGTAGGTGTCATCGTGATAGACAGTAGTCTTGAACCTGGTTAGTTCCTGAAGTTCTTTAATCACCGAGCTGATCGTGTTTACCCCTTCCACAATCATGTGCATCGCCCGGGCCGCTTCACCGGTCGAGTCCGTTATCTCACCCCGGCTGAGTTTCAACTCGATCAACTGGGCGCGTCCGAGGATCGTGGCGGAAGCGTTGTTGATATAGTGGTTGAAAGTCGCCGTGATGGTTTTGAGCGCCTCGAGGGTGGCTTTTTCCATCTGCCCCCTGGCTACTTCCTGCTGCATCCGTTTGTTTTCGGTGAGCAGGTTTTCAACCGAAATATAGTGCGAGTATATGATCCGGTTGGCTTCGATCAGCAGTTCCTCCGGAGATCCGATATCGATTTCGAGGAAACGAGCTTCCTCGACAAACGCTTTGAGGATTTCCTCCTGAAGCTGCATGAGCCGGGGCGCTTTAAGTTCGAGAATGTTGGAGAGGTTGATTTTACGGTCGGTATTTTCGACCAGTTCCGGGCGTGCTTTAGCCACCGTAAAACGGGAAATCAGATTGGCCAGGGCCACGATCTGGGCCGGCCGCAGTTCCGGGTCGTTGCTGTCGGTCAGAATCTGGCTGTGGTGATGCCCGACCGCTTCGCAGATTATGGCGGGCACTCCCCACTGTTCCAGCAGAAATTGACCGATGCGGGCGTGGTTGGTGCCCCAGATGCGTTCCTCCAGTTCGCAGATGGATTCGCCGCTTTCGGCTTGTTTCCAGATGCGCTTAAACTTGTCCGGAAACGATTTTTCCAGTATCAGAATCCCGATGTCGTGCAGAAGTCCGCAGATGAACGCTTCCTCCGGGTAGGCATAGTCAGTTTCCCGGGCTATTATGCGGGCGGCCATGCCGACTTCGAGCGAATGACGCCAGAAACGCTGACGGTCAACCGTGTTCTGCCACTTACCCGACATATCGTAGATGGAACCGGATAATGCCAGGGCCGAGATCGCCCGGGTGCCCATTGTCTGAGCGGCCTGTTTGACGGTAGTGATTTCCCGTCCGGCGCCGTAGTAGGGGCTGTTGACAATTCGAAGAAGTTTGGCCGTGAGAGCCGGGTCCCTGGAGATAACTTCGGCCACATCGCCGGTCGAGGCGTTTTCGTCCCTGAGCACTCGAAGCACTTCGGCCAGAGTCTGGGGCAGCGAAGCAAGTTCCTTGTGCTCCTTCAGGATCTGTTCGAAAAGATCGTTGGTCATACTGTTCCGTCAGTAATCGGTGTTTTTAGTATTATCGGTCGGGATTGGCCGATTTTGACAAGCAGGAGAGAAAAAGAGCTATTTTTGTGCTTTTATTCTGTCATTGACCCTTTTGATACGGTGCCGGATCTGCTGGAGATGAGTTTTCCGCTGAGCGACTCGGCCATCAGCTCGTAATGTTCCGGCAGCGACGGAGCCGGGTTGTCTCTCGGTCGGATTATCAGGTTGTCGAATCGCTTGAGTTTGTCTCGTAGCAGATTATCGCTCATCACGGAGCAGCATTTTGGTCAGGGAGGTCATTTTCATTTTGGCCCAGCGATCTGTTTCTCGTTCGGCGAAGAAGCTCGAGATATTGTCGCCGTTGTCTCCGGCGACCTCGGTCAGGGCCAGAACGGCATGGGCGCGGCG
>JAJRTA010000215.1 GCA_024278515.1 Candidatus Zixiibacteriota bacterium | reverse complement strand
TTTCGAATAGTCTTCTCATAAAAACTATGTGTGTACATGAACTTAGTTGCCATATATTTAGCTTCGGGGAGCTTCAGAAGCCTTTCAAGGGATTCATCGAAATCAGTGTTCCGAATGAAATAGTATAGAGTCCTATGTTGATAATGAAATAGGTGCTGAAAGAAGACTTCTTGATCTGGTTGAGCATTGCATTGTTGATAAATGGCGTATGTGAACGCAAAGAGTTCTTCGATTGCGCCTCCGTATTCAACCAGGACATGAGCACCGCGCGCAAGCTTCTCGTTCTCACTGAGCCTGTTCCAATCAGCCATTAAGGTTGTGACCACGATACTCCTGTGCTTTGAGTAGTGTCTGATATAGTCTTCCAAATAAAGACGGGGCGATATCTTAGAAGTTTTAACTATATCACTATTTGGTACTCTTTGCTTTCGAGCTTCCTGACTCACTCAATACCCACTGATATCCACCCGCGTGATCTTGTTGATCGGCTCACCTAAAAACTTCCGCGCCACGTGTTCAAACTTCTCCGGCACATCACTCACAAAATAGCGGCGTTCCCCGGTCGACTCTGTCCCGTCCGACGGACGAAGCAACCCGGTCCCTATAAGCGTATCATGCGCTACCCGGGCCGTCTCTTCGCCGGAGTCAATCAAAGCTACTTTGTCCCCCATGACATCCGAGATCACCTGTTTGAGAAGCGGATAATGAGTACAGCCCAGGACCAGAGTATCTATCCCGACCTCGTGCATAGTCTTCAGGTAGTCGCGCGCGATCAGGTAAGTAGCCTCCTTGTCGATATACCCTTCCTCGGCCAGAGGTACGAATAAAGGACAGGCGAGCGAGAACACTTTGATCTTCGGGTCTATCAGGTGAATCCGTGAGGCGTAGGCGTTCGAGCCGATCGTGGCGTTGGTGCCGATCACCCCGATACGTCCGTTGCCGGTTCGTTTAACCGCCGCCTCCACACCCGGCTGAATCACCCCCAGCATTTTGATCGTGTGTTCTTTTACGAGTTCGTCAAGAGCCACCGACGAAGCGGAGTTGCAGGCGCAAATGATCAGCTTGACATCGTGTTCGAGCAGGAAAGCGATATCCTGTCGGGTGAACCGGGTGATGATCTCTTTGGAGCGCCCGCCGTAGGGCGTACGGCCGACATCGCCGAAATAGACGACATCTTCCTCGGGCAACAGCTTGTAAAGATGACGGGCCACGGTCAGTCCGCCGACCCCGGAATCAAAGATACCAATCGGTGCCCGGTTCTTGTTTGCAGTGTCGCTCATCAGTTGTTGTCCGCGTTTTTCTGTTCGTATTTCGCCTTGAATTTTTTGATAGCTTTATAAATCGATTTGGCCACCCGGCGCTGGTACTTGCCGGACCTGAGTGTTTTTTCCTCTTTTTTATTGGAGATGAATCCGGTTTCCACCAGCACGGAGGGAGTGAAAACTTTGTTCAGCACAAAAAACCCGGCCTGATCAACACCCCGCGCCGGGATATTCAGATCGCGCTTGAACTCCCGCGATAACATCATGGCCAGATCGTAGGACTCCGCCTGAAACTCGGTCATAATCATTTCGTTCAGGATGCTCAGGATCGGGTTGTCCAGGCCATACGAATTCGTGTTCGCTTCTTCGTCGGTCGATTCATCCGATCCGGCGCGGTGAGCGTTCAACGCCGATCTTTCCTTCAGGAAAAAACTGTTTTCAAACTGGGCCACCGAACGAGCGGAGTCGTTGCGGGCGGGCGCGAGGAAAAACACATTCCAGCCGCGCGCCCGTTTGCGAACCGAGGCGTTGGCGTGAATCGAAATGAACAGATCAGCTCCCGCTTTGTTGGCGATAGCCGCTCTCTGGTCAAGGGTGACTGTCCGGTCGCGGTCACGTGTCATTACTACCTTGAACTGTTTATCCTTGCGGATCAGTTTGGCCAGTTCCCGGGCGATGGCCAGAGAGATATTTTTCTCGCGTGTGCCGCTCGGGCCGATCGCCCCGTAATCGCTGCCCCCATGACCGGCATCGATAACAATCACATCGACTTTATCATCCGGCCCGACAATGGGAGCGGAAGTGGTATCGAGCGCAAACCCGGCGTCGGCGATGGAAATCCGGATACGTGGCGGGTTGTAGGCCAACTTGTGATGAAGACGGTCGATCCGGCCCTTCAGACGCATCGAGACCTGCCCCGCCCCGGCCGACTGGTGAGTCGACAGTTTGTACATATAGCGGGAATCTTTACGGCTCGCCAGTTGGGCCTGATTGATACGGCCGCCGGTAATCGAGATGTTCAACCAGTTGCCCTCGGTTTCAAAGATTTCATAGGGCAACGCCCCGGTGAGCATCAGTTCGATAAGCAGGCCGTTGGCTTTGCGTTCGATCCGGAGATCGGTGACATTGAAATACTCCGAATCTATCCGCAGTTGTTTTTCATCTTTACGGAATGACAGAGACTGCGGCACCGCGCCGTTGAGAAAGCCGATAAATGTCTCAGCCGGCAGATAAAGACAACCATCCTTCAACTTCGCATCGAAAGTCATATTGTAGGTTGTTTCATTCAGCTTGAAAAACGGCGATCCGGGCATGAAGTCGAACCGATTGGCTCCATCCGTATATACTACCTGGTGACCGATTACCTCCCAGTCGAGAATACCACCGAGGATTTCAGCCAGCTCCGAAAAGGAGATGTAGGTAATTCTGTCCTGATAAAAGGCGGATATATCTCTGGTACCGCCGGCGAAAGCCACTTTGATCTTCTCCGCGGCGAGAGCGCCCGACGACAGAATCAGCAGCAATAAACAGAGAATCGTTAGTTGGAACCGGGACAGCTTCATAAATCCTTTTTCAATGCCTGTTTCATTTTCTTTTCGGCTTCGGCTTCGGAGAGCGCCTGACGTTTGTCGTACTTTTTACGTCCGGCCGCAACGGCCAGTTCGATTTTGGCCAGATTCCTGCGAAAGTAAATGGCCAGCGGGATCAGTGTATGGCCCTTTTGTTCTGTTTGTGCAAACAGTTTCCTGATTTCCCTTTTATGCAACAACAGCCGCCGGGGACGGATCGGGTCATAGCCGGGTTCGGTGGCCATCTTGTATGGAGAGATATGCAGATTTTTCAGGATGACCTCCCTGTTCTCGACCACGGCGTAGGAGTCCGAGATATTTACTTTCCCCTCCCTGAGCGATTTCACCTCGGCCCCGCGCAATTCCAGTCCGGCCTCGAGGCTGTTCAGTATATGATAATCGTGTCTGGCCTTGCGATTACGGGCCACATACCTGATTTCATCGGAGTCCCTCATAGATTACAGAATAGCCCAACCGGTTTTTATTGGCAATCAAAAACAGGGAGAACGGTCTCTGCCAAAAGCAGGGAAAGCAGTGTAAGCCTCAATCTCCGAACAATTTTACCGATATATCAAAAACAGGTCCCATAAGGTTGAGAGATGTTTGTATGAGAAGGGAGGCCGAATGAGTGATAATGCGGGGATACCAAAAGGGAAAATTCTCGTGGTCGATGACGAGCAGGTAATGGTGGAACTTCTCTGTAGTATCCTAGAACGGGAGGGGTACAAAGTTTATTCCGCTCACTCCGGTCGGGAGGGTGTGGAAGTTGCGATGAAGGTCCGCCCTGATCTTATTTTTATGGATATCCTGATGCCCGATCTGGACGGGTATGAAGCCACCGAGCTGATAAAGCAAAATCCGACCATGAAAGATATCCCGGTGATATTCCTTACCGGTCGTTCCGCCGAAGAGGATGGTGGGAAAGCATTTACGACCGGAGCAACGACGTTTCTCCGTAAGCCGTTCAAACATCAGCAGATCAGGGACCTGGTTAAACTAACCATGATGTCGGTTGGTAACTGAATCTATTACTGGTTAAGGAAAACCGTTTACGTACCGATAATTCAGGTAAAGACATGATAGTTTCTCAACCAAACTATCCAGACAAGAAGTAGGATACTGTGTCGCATAAAGTCAAAGTAAGCACCGCCCGTGTTCTCGTCATAGATGATGAGCCGGAAATCACTGAGATAGTAGAGACTTTTCTGACTGAAGCGGGGTACCAGGTGGCGGTCGAAAACAGCCCGCTGGAAGCGGTCAACAAGGCGCAGCAATTCAAACCTGATGTCATCCTGCTTGATATTATGATGCCGGGCGTCGATGGTTATGATATCTGCCAGCAGATCAAAGCCGATCCTCAATTCTCGGGAGTGCCGATTATTTTCCTGACCGGTAAAGATCGCTCCGACGATATGGGCCGATCATTCCGTTCCGGCGGCGATATGTTCATCAAAAAACCGTTTTCCTGCGAAAGACTCCTTGAAATAGTCAATATCGTTCTGCTTTCAACCGGCAAAGGATAAGCGGAGAGACCGGCCGGTATTTTTTTGTTGACTTTTATTGTGCGGCGCACTATAATGCGGCAGGAGTTAAATTATGAGAATAATAAAACGATACAGCAACCGACGGCTGTACGACACCGAGCAAAGCCGGACCATCACCCAGAAACAACTGGCTGAACTGGTCAGGGACGGGATCGATGTGAAAATCATCGATACCGTGAACGGGCATGATATAACTATGGCCGTGCTGGGACGTATAATAATAAATGAAGCTCCGAAATGGTCCGACAAACG
>JAJRTA010000214.1 GCA_024278515.1 Candidatus Zixiibacteriota bacterium | reverse complement strand
ATCATGGTAGTTAGATCCATCCACGAAAAATGGGGAGCGTGCTTGTGCAGGTTCGGCAGCACCAGCCAGTACAGATCGACCCAGCGCATCACCAGCAGCCAGACAGCCGATAAAGCCAGCACGAAAACATTCCGTTTAGAGGCCCGCGTAAGCAACACGATAAACGGCAGAGCAAAATGTCCGAAAATTATCAGCAGGCTGACATACCGCCATGGATTGTCCCAGCGGTGCAGGAACCAGACGGTCTCCTCGGGTATGTTGCCGTACCAGATAAGCATATACTGCGAGAAAGCCATGTAGGCCCAGAATATTATAAAGCCGAAAGTGAACTTTCCAAGGTCATGGAAATGCTCGACCGTGATAATTCCCCTGAGCAGGCCGCGTCGATGGATCAGTATGATCGCCAGGATCACAAACGACAGGAACCCCAGAAAACTACCGGAAAAAATATAAACACCGAAAATTGTCGAGTACCAGTGCGCATCGAGCGACATCAGCCAGTCGAACGATGCGTAAGTGGTCGTAATGGCGAAAAGTATCATGCCGGGCGCTGATATCCGCCGGGCCGCTTTGGTCAGCGACAGCTGGTTGTTATTATCCTGTCTGATCGACAAACGATGCAACAACCACGAGGTGAGGATCCAGACGGCGAAAAAGACGACAGCCCGGATAATGAAGAAAGAAGTATTCAGGTACCCGGCCTTTTTCTGCAGAAGTTCATCAACCGCGACCACATCCTCATGCGACCAGTGGAACAATTCGGATATGCCCAGAATAACCGGAATGAACAGAACCGCCATGACAGGCAGGACCATCATAATCGACTCCGACAGGCGGCGCAGAACAACGCTCCACCTGGCGTCAACCAGATGATGCAGCATGGTAAAGAATAATCCGCCGAGACTGATCGATATCCAGAAAACAAATGAGGTCAGGTAGGAATGAAACAACTGGGCCGAGTCCTGCATATACCCAACCCCGCTGAGGGCCAGCCCGATGATTCCCACGATAAGAGAGATAAGGCCGAAAGAACCTCGTTTGCTCAGAGAGACGGCTTCGCGTTGAAGGTTCATAATTGCCCTCCCCGTTTCAGGCTGTCCAGGATATGCTTTGGAAGGTTGCCCGGCTCGGCGTTCTGACTGTACTGCAGCGCCCTTATGTAACCGATAATCGCCCATCGGTCCTTTACCGGAATCTGGTGCCTGTATGACGGCATGTTACGGATGCCGTTGGTAATGACATCGAATATCCGGCCGTCAGGACGGGCTCGCAGACTATCGACATGGAACGTCGGCGGAGGCGGCAGTTTGTACTGGACCATTATACCGCGACCGTTACCCAGACGACCGTGACAGGGTGCACAGTAAATATCGTACCGTTCACGACCACGTTTCAATGATTGCATCGTAACAGGCTCCGGTTGCTGCTCGACAAAATTCCCGGAAGCATCCTTGCCGGTGAAATAGACCGGGTCCTCATGAAGCTCACCGCGGGCGACTGTTCCCTCGACCGGCATTCGCATCGCGGAGCCATTGTCGAAAAAAGTTCCTTCGGATTGCGCCTTGTATTTTTCCTGGCTATCCATATTCGGGTTGAGGTGGATCGGCTCACGTTCCGAGACGCGCCCCCGAGTACAGGAAACCACCAGAGCACACAGCACGGCAAAAACCATTATGAGGATAAAGAGTCGCTGTCCGACACTTGTCATGCCTCGACCTCCTCGATCGATACGGCTCCGAGTGAATTCAACAGGTCGCGTACTTTGGACTCATCAGCAACGGAATCATCAGCCTCGATACTGACAAAAAAACCGCCATCGAACACTCGGCTGAATTTCTCGGAATTGAACAGCGGGTGATTAAGCCGGGGCATGCGGTTCAGATGCAACATCCCGAAAAAGGCGCCAAAAGCCGACAGCAGCACGGTCAGAGCGAATGTCACCGGGACAAACGCCTGATAGGAAAAGAACGGTTTTCCGGATATCACTACCGGATAATCAACCGCACTGGTCCAGTACTGCAAACCAAGCGCTCCGAACAGACCGATCGTGCCCATCACGCCGACAATATAGCCTATGGGCGACCGTTTCATTCCCATGGCTTTATCCATACCGTGAATCGGGAACGGGGAATGGCAGTCGAACTTCTTTATCCCGGCCGCATGAACTCCCCGGGCCGCCTTCAGCAAAGATTCCGCCGAGTCGAACTCGGCCAGCCATCCGGCCAGTTTGGTCCGATGATAACTCATTGTGAACCTCCGGGAGATGGTGCGTGCGATGAATCATGATGTACCGCCGCCTGCGGCAGGACACCCTTAACCTCAGACATGGCCACCATCGGCAGGTATCTCAGGAACAACAGGAACAAAGTGAAGAACAACCCGAATGAGCCGACAAAAATGCCTATATCGAAAATTGTCGGGGAGTAGTAGTCCCATGACGACGGCAGGAAGTCACGATGCAAGGTCATAACAATCACGAACCGCTCGAACCACATACCGATATTGATCAGAATTGAAGCTACAAACATGACAGGGATATTTGTCCGCAGTTTCCTGAACCAGAACAATTGCGGCGTAATCACGTTACATGAAATCATTATCCAGTAAGCCCATGCGTAGGGACCGAAAGCGCGGTTGATGAAAGCGAATGTCTCGTACTCATTGCCGGAATACCAGGCGATGAAGAATTCGGTTGAGTAGGCATAACCTACCATACTGCCGGTCAGGAGCATGATGATGTTCATTCGCTCGAGATGTTTCATCGTGATGATATGCTCGAGATGGTACAGTTTGCGGGCGATCACCGAGAGAGTCATCACCATGGCGAAACCGGAGAAGATTGCGCCCGCCACAAAATAGGGCGGGAAAATAGTAGTGTGCCATCCGGGGAGGACGCTGGTGGCGAAGTCGGTACTCACGATACTGTGTACCGAAAGAACGAGCGGTGTGGAAATCCCGGCCAGCACCAGGTAGGCGACTTCGTAGTGACGCCACTGACGGTTACCGCCCCGCCAGCCGAGCGAGAAAATACCGTAGAACAGTTTTTTGATCTTGCTGGTGGCTCGTTCGCGCAACGTAGCCAGGTCCGGTATCAAGCCGACATACCAGAACAGGAACGAACACAGGAAATAAGTACCGACGGCGAATGTATCCCACAACAAAGGCGAACGGAAATTGGGCCACACGGCCATCTGGTTGGGGATCGGCAAGGTCCAGTGAATGACCCAGATTCGTCCGACGTGGATACTGGGGAACATCAGCGCGCAGATAACGGCGAAGATCGTCATGGCTTCGGCGAAACGGTTGATAGAGGTCCGCCAGCGCTGACGCAACAGGAACAGAATCGCCGAGATCAAAGTACCGGCGTGACCGATACCTACCCAGAAAACGAAGTTGACAATCGCCCAGCCCCAGCCGACCGGATTGTTAAGCCCCCAAATACCGGTGCCTTCCCAGATCAGGTAGCCGACCAGGATGAATCCGGTCAAAGCGGCCGTAGCTGAAACAGCAAAGGCCGGATACCACGCTTTGGGTGGCTTGCGCTCAACTATCTTTGAGACATCCTGAGTGACCGACTCGAAAGTCGGGTTGCCTTCGATCAACGGCGGTTCCATTGTAACGCTTTTGTTTATATCGGAACTCACGGTCAGCTTTCCTCGAGTTCCGGGTTAGGGTTGCGTATTTTAGCCATAAACGAGGTTCTCGGCTTGACATTCAGCTCAGCCAGCAAGTCGTAATTGCGGTTGCGTTTCTTTATTTTCGATACTTCGCTGTTCGGGTCATTCACATTGCCGAATACGATAGCCCTGGTCGGGCAGGTTTGCTGGCAGGCGGTGATTACCTCGCCGTCCCGGATTTCCCGACCGGCCAGCTTGGCGTCGCGGCGAGTTCGGTTGATTCGCTGCAGACAGAAAGTGCACTTTTCCATCACACCGCGCGAACGCACGGTGACATCAGGATTCTGCGCCATCCGCACTGTTTCCGGTAAATCCCTGGTGAAATTGAAGAAATTGAACCGGCGCACTTTATAGGGACAGTTATTGGCGCAATAACGGGTGCCGATACACCGGTTGTACACCATCGTGTTCAGACCTTCTTTATCATGAACAGTGGCCGCGACCGGGCAAACCTGCTCGCACGGAGCATTCTCGCAGTGCTGGCAGGCGACCGGCTGGTAAACCATACCGGCTTCCTCCGGCTTACCGTTGAAATAGCGGTCAATCCGCAACCAGTGCATCTCACGTCCCTTGTGAACCTGTTCGCGACCGACCACCGGGATATTATTCTCAGACTGACAGGCCACTACGCAGGCGTTGCAACCGGTGCACGCGTTCAGATCAATTGCCATGCCCCATTGGTACCCCTTGCTGTAATCATGATCATCCCAGAGCGCGACCAGGGGGGGATGTTCAACCATCTCTTTGGCGAACTCAGGATGTTTGCGGTATTCTTCGAGGGTCGCTTCACGAACAATAGGGCGGCCTTCCATACTGGAATGATCCTGCGTGTTGGCCATATCGTCACGACGGCGCCCGGTTCGGGCCATTTGCAGTCCGGTGGCGAACCACATAGCATCGGTGGTGCGAAGAACGTAAGTGTTGATCCCTACTTCGTCACCTACGCGCCCGGCGTGGGTGCGCCCGTAACCGAACGGCAGCACAACTGTCCGGTCGGCCTGTCCCGGCACAATCCAGACCGGTATCTCGAGACCACGGCCGTTAAGTTTCAACTCAACAATGTCACCATTGGTCAGGCTGTATTCTTTCGCCGTAGCCGGACTGATCAAAGCTGCATTGTCCCAGGTCAGCTTGGTAACCGGGTCAGGCAATTCCTGCAACCAGCCGTTATTGGCGTAGCGACCATCGTAAACAGAATGGCTGGGAGTAAAGACGAGCTCAAGGTCATCTGATGACCTCCGGAACAGTTCCTGCTTTTTGATATTATCCCATACGTCGCGACGAACCGCAGCCGTTCCCGAAAAACCTTTATTGAGGTTGTAGATACCGTCGTGGAGTGTTTTCCGCCAGCGTTTATCGAAACCATTGGGGATTAGTTTGCGCCAGGTCTCCCGGACCAGTTCGTACCCGGATTTTTCCTCACCCGAAGCGAGCAGATTGAGCAGTTCCACAGCGCTTTTGCCGCCATGCAACGGTTCGATCAGCGGTTGAATTACGCTGTATTGTGATTCTCCCGCCTGAGCATCCGACCACGCTTCGAGGAAATGAGCCATCGGCACATGCCAGTCGCATTGGCGGGAGGTTTCATCCCGGTGCAACGACAGGTGTATCCGGTTGTTTACCTTTTTCAATGCGGCGGCAAACCCGAGATCGTCAGGAGACGTGAAAACGGGGTTTCCGCCCAGCATGACCAGCGTATCAACATCACCGGCTTTCATCTTTTCCGTCAACTTTGCCAGTGATCCAGAGTCCGACAGCGTTGTGTTTTCCAGTGTTCTTAATGAGAAAGTCTTCAAATAAGCGCCCAGGGCATGATTCAACGAAGCAACCAGAGCGTGTACCTCGGGGGCCTGATGCTGTCCCGCTACAATTATACAACGGCCCCGGTTGGCCATCAGATCCCTTGCGACGGCGCCGATCCATTTAGCATATTTTTGATCGCCGGGGGCGGCGTCAATTCCCTTTAATTCGAGACCTTGTTTTTTCAGTTCGACAGCAAGAGCCATAGCCAGAGGGCCGACTTCGGACGGCTTAATACGCAACCGATGATCAGCCATCGAGCCGGTTACGGTGTGAGCGCTCTCCACGGCATAAAGACGATTCATTTCGTCGGATTCAGTGGCCAGCCTGCGCCATTTGGCAAATCCCTGAGCCGAAGTGATATTATCCGGCTCACTCATCAGAAAATCGGAGTCGAGCGAGAGGACAACCCCGGCGTTATCGAAGTGATAAACCGGACGCAAAGGCTTTCCATAAGCGATCTTCATCCCGGCGACCGCATTCTCATCCCCTGCCGGTTCCCAGGTTACCCATGTCGCATTCGGGAAGCGTTTCAGGAAATCCTGTTTGAGCCAGTACAAAGTAGGCGCGGCGAACGGTTCGGCCAGGATAGCCAGCCCTTCACCTTTGTTGGCAACGTAGTCGGCTTCAAGCGTCTTCCAGAAGGTGACAAAATCCGCCCAGCTTTTTTTATTGCTTCCCTGCATCACACTGTCCGACCGGTCGGGATCGTACAGGTCGAGGATCGAGGCCTGCATATATACATTGGCCGCTCCCAGCGATGTCGGATGCAGCGGGTTGCCCTCGATTTTGGTCGGGCGGCCTTCATGGCTGGTCACCAATACGCCATAGCTGTGATTGCCCAGCGGCATCGCAGTAGCGTACTGCCTGGGATTGCCCGGGACAATTTCTTCAGGAGCCTGCACATAAGGGACGATTCTCTCTTTAGGCCGGCGACATGAGGCCAGCCCGGCCATGGCCAGGGAAGCGCCCATCAAGGTCAGGAAATTGCGTCGCGACCAGGAATTGTCGCCGTCATGTCCGAAACCTGCGCTGTCCGGAACAGGGTCGATTACTTTACCGTCGGCCGCGCGGGCTTCGAGGCTGCGCCAGTATTCCTGCTGTTTCAGTTTCGCTTCGTCGCTCATCGGTGGCACCTGGAACAATCTGTCGAGGGTGACAACTTCAATTTCTCAATATGCTCTTTAACAAACTGGTCGTGGTTTTCATCCGGAGTCCAGTTCATGTTGGTGACTTCATTGACAGGGCGCAAATAAGGTTCCGGGTTGCGATGGCAGTCCAGACACCAGGACATGCTCAACGGTTCAACCTGTCGCACCACTTCCATTTGAGTAATATTGCCGTGACAGGTGATACACCCGACCCCCGCCCTGATATGGGAGGAATGATCGAAATAGGCATAATCAGGAGTCTTATGCACTCGCACCCATTTGATCGGCTGGCCGGAGATAAAACTCTCACGCACCGGGGCCAGCTTCTCGCTTTCCGGCAATATCAACGTGTGGCAATTCATACAGGTCTGAGTCGGGGGGACAGATGCCACCGCCGATTTTTCGACTCCGGTGTGACAGTAGCGACAGTCGATACCAAGATCACCGGCATGGAGTTTGTGGCTGTAGGGTACCGGCTGGATCGGTCGGTAACCTGCATCAGTATATTTGGGCGAAAAGAAATACCATACACCGGCCACAACCGAAACGGCTCCGACTGCAAGAGTGAGGCCTATAACAAGCGGCAATCGGTTGGTCCATTTTGGGAAAAACTGCGCCAAATCCGAGTCTCTTACCTGTCTTCTCTTCTCAGCCGATGCCGACAAACCCGTGATGTTTCAGATAAGAAATATCCAACAGAGAATCCGGCATCTTCATTTCCTGCGTCTATAACTACGTCAGGCCGGCAACCACACCGGCGTTCATTGTGTACCATAACAGTACATGTTTTCATCGGTTCCCGCAACAACTATCTGTGGAAGTTTTTTTCCGATCAAGTCTTTTCTTTAATAAAATGTTAAACCACGATAACGATGAACAATAAATAAAAATATATTTATAAGTGAGTAGCGAAAAAAAACGTCAAATAGTCCGCCGTATTTTTCTTGCATCCGTCCTGTCGAGTCGCGAAAATAAAAACTGAATTTATATGAACGCGCTCAGACGGGCAAGTGAGATTATCATTTTTATTGAAGAAAAATGGGTCACCGTAGGCTATGTTTAAGCGGCGGAACAACTTTGCGGAAACCGGACGGGATCGGCGTCGTATATGACAACAGCAGAGCGGAGGTTACATATTCGAAACTTTCTGTTTTCACTATTGATCAGTTTCATCGCAGCGGCGGCAGGGCGAGCCGCAGTTGTTACCGGCCATGTTGCCAGCGGAAAAGACAGCGTGTCATTGGCGGGCGTTACGGTTCGAGTTCCGGGCACTTCACAGACAATGCTCACCAACGAATCGGGGGCCTATCGTCTGCGTCTCGACCCCGGGAAATACCAGCTCAGGTTCAGTCATGTTGCTCATCATTCCGTAGTGCGGGATATAACTATCGGGGCGGAAGACCTGAGCCTCGATGTCTTCCTTCCTCCGGCGCTCATCGAAATCCCGGGGACCCGGGTGTACACACGGGCCTATGACCCGGCCCAACGAATAATAGTCGAGGCCATCCGGAGGAAAAAAGAAATCCTCAACCGTCTGGGCAGTTATTACTTCGATGCGTACACCCGGTTGGTGGTGGAGAATGCGTCGAAGCCGGACTCGGAAAGTATAATGCTGATCACCGAATCTCAGATGAAAGGATTCTGGGAAAAGCCCGACAAATACAAAGAAATCATCACCGCGCGCAAGGTCAGCTCGAACATCGACCCTGAGGGTACCCTGGTCACTATCGGCGAAATCCTCAATTTCAACTCCAATCGGATCGAGATCGACCAATACAGCATTGTTTCTCCCACCGCAACCGATGCTCTGAAGTACTATAATTACTACCTGATCGACACGGTGTATATAGATGATAAGTTGATCTTCCGGCTGGAACTTGAACCCGTAAATAACAATAACCCGTTATTCGTCGGCACTATTGATATTGTAGATTCAACTTTCGAAATAGTTGGAGTCGAGTGCGGTTTTTCGGAAGGGTTCGATATCCCCTACATCGACAGTATAACATACTACCAACATTTCAGCCGGCTTGCCGATCAATACTGGATGCCGACCGAGATAGGTTTTTCGGCCCAATTCGATTTGCCGATTCCGGGACTGCCGCGTTTTGACGCCGATTACGTAGCCTCATTGCACAACTATTCGTTCGAAATCGTTCATCAGCCCGGCACTTTCGATTATGTTCTCGAGGTTGATGCGAACGCCGACGATGTTGACTCCGCTGTCTGGTATTCCGGGCAGTTGATTCCTCTTACACCGAGGGAGCAACGTGCGTATGACCGGATCGATTCGCTGAAAAATATACCAAAACCGGCATGGAGAAAAATACTGAACCTGACACTCATGGCTGTCACACTGGCTTCTTTTGAAAAAAATATCTTTCATTTCAACCGTGTGGAAGGCGCGTACCTGGGAATATCGGGATCTAAAAGAAAGCTGTTACCTAAAACCGCGTTAAGTTTCAAAACCGGGTATGCTTTCAGTCGAAAAAAGTGGCAGCATTCTTATTCCGCGCGCTACCGCTTATGGCCACGACGGTTGGTCGATATCGGCGTCACCTATACCGACGATATCGTTCCGATGCCCAGTATGATGTCTGAAGGGTACAACCCTACATTAATGTCTCTTTTTTCAAAGACGGACCCGCTTGATTACTATCATATCCGGGGAGTGGAACTAAACACCGACGCCAAAATAAGCAAAGGAGTTTACCTGCGGCTGGGCTACCGCGACCAGCGCCACTATTCCGAGTCTAATCATACCAACTACGGTTTTTTCAACAGGGACAGCGATCATCGTCCCAACCCGCAGGTCCTCGATGGCGCTATGCGGTCGGGATTCGCTCGCATTACTTTCGATTCCCGGCCGGTGGCCAGGCTCAAGGATGAAGAAGTAACCTATTCGGATATTCCGATGACCAGAGTTCAGTTTGAGGTCGAGTCGGCATCGCCTGATCTGATCGATAATGATTTTGACTTTTTGACTCAGACTGTCCGTCTGCAACGTCGCCAGAGAACATTGGGAGCCGGTGTAACCACTATCAATTTGATGTTGGCGGCTTCAAGCCGGGCCTTACCTCCGCAAAGATACTTCAATATCGATTTCGGTGACGATTTTTTCGGTAACGGGATAAACTTCAAAACGCTGGCTGATGAAAACTTCAAGGGCAACCAGGCCGCCTTTGCGTATGGTTGGCATGATTTCGGCAAACGGCTGTTTCGCCGAAGCGGCGTGCCGCTGATAAGGAGCCTGCCGTTCTCGCTGGCGGTTTACGGCGGCGTGTTCTGGACCGATTTCGTCAATCATACTCCCATGCCGGGGGATGAAGATATTCGTGTGGCGCGTAAGATGTATGCCGAGATCGGCCTAAGTCTGGGAAATATTCCCCCCTTCGGCTTGCAAATGTTGTTCACCCGGCAGTTGTCGGATTACGACACGAATGACTTCGTGTTCAGTATCGGCACTGATTTCTGAGAGTGCGCGCCATTCCCCGGTTATTCAGACGATAAACCTGAAAGGCGACAGGCTGTAAAGCGATGTCCTGAACCTGACCATGAAAAAAACGCGGCATGTTTTAACATACCGCGTTCTCGTGGTGTCAATCCTTTGGCCGGGCGCCGACCTCTTCGGCCAGACGGTAGCGCTTGTATATCTTCGCGTAGTGACCGTCACCGGCGATCAACTTATGGTGTCGTCCGGTTTCGATCAGTCGGCCGTTTTCGAGCACAAATATATTGTCGGCTTTCTCAAGCGTGTCCGGTCGATGCGTGATCAGTATCGCCGTCAAATCGGGCATCACCTTGTGCAGACGGTCCCAGAGCGCCGATTCGGTACGCGAATCCAGAGCCGACGTACAATCATCAAGAATCAGGATACCGGGTTGGGACACCAGGGCACGAGCCAGGCCCAGCCGCTGTTTCTGACCACCCGAGATCGACATTCCGCGGGTGCCGATAGCCGTATCGAGACCTTTCGGGAATGCGGCAATCTCATCTTTTAACTGGGCTACATCGATCGCCCATTCCAGTACGGCATCAGAGATATTCTCGCGTCCGAACAGGATATTGTTCCTGACCGTGTCCGAAAAAAGGGCCGGCTCCTGCGGGACATACCCGATGTTCGCCCTGAGATCTTCCAGACGGAACATCCTGAGGTCGGTACCGTCGAGTTTGATCACTCCGCCGGAAGGGTCGACCAGCCGCGGGATCATGTTTATCATCCAACTCTTGCCGGAACCGACCCGGCCGACTACAGCCACTGTCTGACCGGCTTCGATTTCAAGCGACAGATCGTCGAGGATATCACGTTCGCCGTCCGGGAAGCGAAACCGGACATTTTCAAACGACAGCCGCCCGGATATATTACCATCGACTCTCAACGGTCCGGTGTCGGTCACCATCGGCGGGACTTTTTCAAGTTCCACCAGTCGGTTGATCGATATGGCCGACTGACGCGACTTGACCAGGAACTGTCCGATGTCGAACATCGGGAAGATCAGATAGACCGTATAATAGATGAAGGCGCCGAGCTTGCCGATCGACAGGTTGCTGTTGATAGCCAGGTACCCGCCGCCAATCAGCACGATAATTATACTGAACTGCCAGATGTAGAAGTACATCGACTCGACCACGGCCATCACCTTCACCGTTGAGATCTCCGCGTTCCGGCGATCCTGCAGGGCGTCCTCGAAACTCTTTTTCTGGGCAGGTTCTTTCACATACGCTTTGACCACACGGATACCTGAGAAACAGGCTTCCATGACATCGTTGAACCGTGATATACGGGTCTGCAGACGGTCATATCGTTTATCCAGCACCGATGCGCTCAGGAAAAAGATCACGATCAAAATCGGCAACGGCAACCCCACCCAGAGGGTAAGTTTCGGATCAAGCGTGATCATCATGAACAGCGTGAACGTCACGAATGACAACGCTTCGTACAGACGGAAAATCCCGCTGCAGGCGAACCATGACAGCTTCTCGGCCACATCATCGGTCATGCGCGTCACCAGATCCCCGGTGCGGAACCTGTTGAAAAAGTCCGGCCCTTTGTCGGTGATCCGGTCAAAGGCATCCTGACGGAACAGCCATTCCAGCTTCAGGTTCATCCAGGCGCGATGCGACTGAACGAATGTGTACAGCAGTCCCGCCGCCAGGCCCATAATCACCAGGGCCAAAGCCAGTCCGGCCGCGGTGGGCAGGCCGAATCCTTTGGCCGTTTCATCGATAAGCCGGGCCGCGGGATTATCAGATATCCGGTCGCTTTCAAAGTAATCGATACTGAACTCGATCAGGCGGGGAATCGACACCTGGAAAGCGGCCTGGACCGGGGTCAGAATTAGCAGCACGGCCAGAACATATTTGTAAGAGCGATAATATCGCCAAAACCATTTTATCTTATCCATCATCCGCGAGCACTCCGTTTCTATGTTTGAACTGCAGATGGAACAACCGGGCGTAGTATCCATCCTGCAGGATCAGTTCCGTGTGTGTGCCGCGTTCGATTATCTCACCGCGACGTATCACCAGTATCCGGTCGACATCAAGAATCGTCGACAACCGATGCGCCACGATAATCGAGGTGCGGTCGGCCATCAGCTTCTTCAGGGAACTCTGAATCGTTCGCTCCGTCTCAGGGTCAACCGAACTGGTAGCTTCATCCAGAAGCAGAACCTCCGGTTCTGAAGCCAGCGCACGGGCAAACGACAAAAGTTGACGTTCGCCGCGCGAAAAGTTCGATCCCTTTTCGGACACTTCAGTGCCGAACTTATCCGGCAGTTTCTCAATAAACCGGTCGGCTTCGACAGTGCGGGCCGCGTTTTCGATAACCGCTTGTTCCACCTCATCAGATCCGAGCGAGATATTCGAGGCGACATCGCCGGGGAACAAAAAGATATCCTGCAGCACGAGCGCGAACATTCTGCGAAGATCCGCCTTGCGAACATCGCGGATATCGACGCCGTCGATGGTGATACGACCCTTTTGCGGGTCATAAAGCCTCAGCAACAGAGATATCACCGTGCTCTTGCCGCCGCCGGTTACACCAACGAGTGCCATCCTTTTCCCGGCCGGGATCTCGAAACTGACATCCCTCAGAGCATAGTTGTCATCACCGGTATAAGAAAACCAGACGTTCTCGAACCGGATCGATTTATTAAACGGCGGCACCGGCACCGGTTTCGACGGGTCCGGCAGCCGCTGGGGCGTGGCCAGCAATGCGAATATCCGCTTGGCGCCGGCAATGGCCTTTTGAATTGTCGACAACTGTTCGGAGACACGCCAGATCGGATCGAACGACCGCCAGATCAGGACGATAAACATGATTATCGTTCCCGAAGTGATGAGCTGCGCCTGCCGCCATTGATCTCCGAAAAACAGCACCACGGCAAACATCACCGACTCCAAAAAGAATACCGTATTGAAAAATATCACAACCGCGATATTCACGTAAGCGTCTTCTTTGAACTTATCGTGGTTCACATGACGCACCCGGCTCCGGGCATAGGCTCCACGATGGAAAGCCTGCACAATTGACATGCCGTGCAGGAACTCCGTCAGGGTTGCCGTCACCTCGGCCATCTTTTTGCGAACGGCCAGGAACCGTCCGGTGGTCTTGCGTTCGAAAACAACTACCAGCAAAGCGACCACCGGCACAGCTACAAGCAGCAGTGAGGCCAGCCGCCAACTGTAATAAAACATCACGGCGTAGATTCCGGCTATCAGCAAAAAGTCGCCAATCACAAGAACCACGGTGTTGGTAAACAATGTCCGCAACGCTTCGGTGTCGGACTCGACACGGGCAAGCAGACGTCCCACCGGATTTTTGTCGAAAAATGACACATCCAGCGACAAAATATGGTGGAAAAGTTTGCGCTTGAGCGTGACCATCACATCCTGTCCGATGATTTCAAGGCGAATGCGCTGGATATACTGAAGCAGTATAGTTGTCACCTGAATACCGGCGATGAACAAAGCAGTCCTGAGAAGACTATCGAAATCTCCGCTTTTGATATCGGTGTCGACCGCGTTCTTCAGCAGGATCGGCCAGTACAGCGACATCAAAGTGGCCCCGGCCAGCAGACTGAAACAGAACAGCAGTCCTCTTGTATGTTCTCTCAACAATGGGAGCAGCTTACCGAAAGCCTGCCTTGAGCTTATTTCTTTTTCTTTTGCTGTAGCTTTTTCGTCTTCGTAAAACTCAGCGGTCATCTTGTCACCTTCATTTTGACAGTTTGATTATGTTGAAGGCTCGACGGGACGCATATCACTTGTAAAAAAACCGCCGAACCTGTTCGGTTGCGGCGGGTTGCAGTCTTAATATGTGAATTATTCACAAGCGATATATACACCACCCGCCGCGACTCTTCGGCATATTTGCCGAGATGCTGATATTCATTCGATTGTACATCAAAATCTCCTCGTTACAGTTTCGCAGCGGTTTAGTGTTTCATTGCAATAATATGACGTATTTCCTGACTGAATGTTTCGCCCAATTAATGGATTCCTTAATCGATGTCAATCAGATTGTTCGGTTTTCTCGCGGCTGACTCGTAGTGGACGGGAACGGCCGCATCGTTCGGGATCCCACCGAAGAAAAAACAGGATGCCGGATCAGGTCCGGCAAGACGGATTGTCATGATTTTTTAACGTGTCAATAGTGTTCCCAACCCCCGTCATTCCGAGCCTCGACCCGGAATCCAGGAGGTTGGATCAACACACCCTGTCTCCGCCTGCGGCGGAGCCAACCTTATCGAGATGGGTCGCAGAAGGCGGGGGGTGTGTTTTGTAGTAGGCGTGCGTCCCGTGCGCCGACAAGAAGTGGACGGGGACGGCACTGCGCACGAAAACAGGTGAGAACTATAATAACAAAAGAGGCTAATCTGCCATTGTAATGCGATCCGCCCTGCCGGTTCGTCAAACTGCTGCGTGGGGATTTCTTTTCCCGACCCGAACAGAATCTTTTTCCGGAGAAATCGGATGTGGAAGTGGTCAGGTTGTCCTGCCGCATAGTTATCTGATTGAACGACAGTCGATTACGTCATGCTTCGCGATGTGGCACAGGCTTTGCAATGCCTGAATCCAGCAGAGCCGATATGGAGTCGGCCCTCAGGAAGGTTGCATTGATAGGAAGGTGCCAATGCTGAAAAAGATTTTATTCGTAATCATTCTGATGATCGTCATCGTGGCTCTTAACTGGTTTGAGGAGTTGATCGCGCAGGATTTTGATTCACTCCCCGCCAAACAACAGCTACAACTTCTCAACCGGTATCGCATGCAGTCTGATGTCACGGGGAAGGAAAGTTACTATCGCTCGCCTGAGGCTATCGGTGGTAATCAGGAACGTGATACTGCACAGGCAGCCCCGGACGAGGTGAAATTATCAGAAAGTTCCTTTATTGAAAATGAAGACACAAAGCTCCGGCCGTTCGGGATCGAGTTCTTCAGCCGAACAACGGAGTCTACTCCTCCGGCTGATGTCGCGTCGATGGATAACTATGTCCTCGGGCCGGGGGATAACCTGATCATATTTTTGTGGGGACGTGTCGAAAAGGAGTATAACCTGACCGTCGACCGTGAGGGGAAATTGTTTATCCCGACTGTCGGGGAGCTTACCGTGTGGGGACTTACTCTGAAACAGTTCAAACAGCGGGCGGAAAAACGGTTCGGTGAAGTGTTTTCGGATTTCCAGTTGACCTGCTCGCTGGGGAAGATTCGTTCCATTCGCATTTACATTACCGGTGAGGTCAACAATCCCGGCGCTTATACGGTCTCGTCGCTGACATCACTGTTCAACGCTTTGTCGCTGGCGGGCGGGCCGAACGAACGCGGCTCCATGCGGACTATCAGGCTGATGCGGCAGGGAAAAGCCGAGGCTGAGATCGATTTGTACCGCCTCCTTCTGGAAGGAGACAACTCGACCGATATCCGGCTGGAGTCCGGTGATGTGATTTTTGTCCCGGTAGCGGGAGCGCGGGTAGCTGTCAAAGGCGAGGTCAAACGACCGGCTGTCTATGAACTCAAAGGCGGCGAGACAGCTCGGGACTTGCTCCATCTTGCCGGTAACGCCACGGCCGAGGCGTATCTTGAGCATGTGTCGCTCGAGCGGGTGTCCGATCACGACCAGTGGGAAGTACTCGACCTGAATCTGAGTTCAAGCCGCTCCGACACAACCGATGAAGTTGTCCTGCAGGATGGCGACCACATTATGGTGAACTCCATCTTCAATGCGAAAAAGAACCTGGTGGCTATGTTCGGCCTGGTCAAACATCCCGGCTATTTCGAGCGCACCGATTCCACTCGTGTTTCCGATGTACTCAGTCGGTCGCAGCTTCAGCCGTACGATGTCTATATGGATCGGGCGGACCTGTTTCGCAGGCATACCGACCGTCGGGCCGAAGTGATCCCGCTCGATCTGAAAAGGGTGCTTGCAGGCGACCCGGAAGCGGATATTCTTCTGGCCGACCACGACTCGATACATATTTACTCGATAGATGATGTAACCCCTCGACGTCGTGTTTATATCGAGGGAGAGGTCAACAAGCCGGGCTGGTATCCGTTTTACGATGGTATGACGGTGGCCGATCTTATTTTTCTGGCCGGTTCCTTCAAGCGTTCAGCCGAACGCGCCCAGGCAGAGCTTGCCCGTATCGATGAAGACGGCGGGATAAGCCTGACTATCGTTTCGCTCGACCGGGATTCATCCGACAAGGCACTGCCTCTGCATGAAGACGACCATCTTTTTATCCGTAAAATGTCCACCTGGAAAGATCAGAGGGTAGTGCATATTGACGGTGAAGTTCGTTTCCCCGGCAAGTACATGCTCTCCAACCGTAGCGAGACCCTCTGCGAGCTTCTTAATCGCGCCGGTGGTTATACCGCTGACGCGTTCCCCAAGGGGCTGGTGCTGGAACGCGAATCGATTGTGTACGATTTGAAGCGTTCCAATATTCAAGAGCTGCTGGCCAAATCACAACCGCTGGTGGTCGACAGTCTGGGATTGCTACGACAGAAGCAGAACGAGGTGGATTATGACCCGAACACGATGAAGCGGATCATAATTGACACCGACCAGATTGCCGATCTGTCCGATTGCAATTCCGACATCGTGTTGAAACCGAATGACAGAATATTTATCCCGACTGCCCCAACCGGTATCCCGGTCATCGGCGCGGTCGGGGCCAACGGCACAATTGGGTACCGTGAGAAGCAAAACGCTAAATACTACATAAAACGCGCCGGAGATTTCACCCGTCAGGCGGATAAAAAAGAGGTTCGCATTGTCCGGGCCGGTGGTGAAGTCGTGTCCGGCGGAGTATTGAGTAAACAGGTGGAACTGGGCGATATGATTGTTGTGCCCACGAGAATAGAAAAAGACCGCAACTGGGGAAAAAGTATCGGCACCTGGCTGTCCGCCGCCACCGGTGTCCTCACCTCAGTCTATATCGTAAGCAAGCTGTAAAAGCAAAACAGTAGCATCTTATCTTACCTTCCTAATGGCTGTCGTCTCTGCTCTCGCGGGGACGACAGCTTTTTTACGGCGGACAGTTTTTTCCTGCGGCGTGGGAATAAAAATCCCTCCCGAATGCGACCGGAATGCGATGCGATTCCGGCGCGCGACGGAACCCTCCGTGTGACAATCACTTAAAGTGGCGACAGGTTTCAGGCGAAACCGGCACGGACCTTGCAATGCCAGGTTACGAATAAAAAACTTGTTGTACTCTGTAGCGTCATGGAAGACCGGAAGAACAGACACATTGACCGCCTATGTTTCAGCCTCGAAGCACCGACGCGGCTTTTTTCCATCAAATTATCGACTGAAGCAGCGGGGCTTACGGATTCGCCGGAAATGGAATCTGTGGCCACGCAACATGCGGCCGAATCTGTGCCGGTGAAAGGAAGGTAACAATGATAACCACTGTCTCTGCTGAATACGAACGAACCGCAGAAATAATCGAACATATCACTCGGAAGCTGGCCGTTGATTCGCAGTCGATAATGCTGTTTACCGACTATACCGACCTTCTGAGCGATCTGCTGACTCTGTTCGGTCGCCCCAGTTCGTGCCTGCGGACAGCCGGGCAGGTGGCGCCGGAAGTGGCCCAGGCCGCCGATCGCGCCCGGATCGAACTGGATGAAATTCTCTCTCCCTCACCGTTTTCAGGTGATGTCGATGTAGTGTTGAGCAAAGTAGCCTTTAGGTCGGATATAATCTACATAGCCAACCCCAATCGGATCACCGGCGCTACTTATTCGTTGTCCGATCTTGAAAAAATGGCCGAATCGGTCCCCGAGGGCGCTTTGATCGTTGATGAACACTATTTCGATTACTACGGGGTGACCGCGCAACCGCTGCTTAAAACCCACTCGAATGTGATCATCCTGCGCTCGTTCACGGCCGCGTTCTCCATCTACTCTTCCGATGTCGGCCTGGTAATGTCTGCGCCTGTTACTATTGATAAGATAATCCGGTCCTGTGGCCGGGTGAACCTGTCAAAACCGCTCTGTCGCTCGATAGAGTCCGTGCTCGTCAACGATGAAGCGGTGGCTACACGTATGTCGGAAGTACGCACGGAATCACTGCGCATATCCCAGGCGCTGGATGACGTCGGACTGTTTTGCCGGGTGACGCCCACCGACTTTCTGCTGATGCGGGTGGCCGACCCGACCGGATTCGGCAACTCTCTGGCCGCCGATAAGATCATCGTGGAAAATCTGCACGGTTATCCGCAGATGAAAAACTATGTGCGGTATCGGATAGAGTCACCACTCAACAACGATCTTCTGATCAGAGTAATCCAGAGAATGAACCCCGACCACTTCCGAATGAAGAAACTCGACATTCGGAAAAATACGGTAAGAAGACAAACCGAGACCGTCCTGCCGTCCAGTACTCGAATACGAAACAGAAAGCCTTCATCGCCCTCAGCAAAAAACCGCATGAAGGAATTGGCCGAAACCAACTGAAACGGAAATAAAACCAGGAAGCTCCGTACCGATGAGACCTAAAGGCGTACAGACGGAAGTCGATATTTATTGCAAGAGCCGGTTGTCTCAATATTCTGAAGAAGTGCGTTTCACAAAAGGGGGAATGCGGTGAACAGATTATCCAAGAAACTGCTGCTGTCTATTCACGGTCAGTTCGGAGCCGCGGGGTTATCGGTTCTGGCCCTGGCCGGGGCTATGATTCCATCCGGGTTGGACGTGTGGGATCTGACGGAGATGGCCATGGTTCTGGCCATGATCCGGCTGATCTATCGTCTTACCCGCGGTCCCAAGCCGGTTCTGACTTCCGCCTCGATTCGTAAACGGGTCGGCCGGGTCGCTGTCGATGAGCTGACCGTCACTTTATCGCTGGCCGCCGCCGCGTTTATTCTCGATTTTCAAATAACCAATCTCACCCTCGGCTTATTCCTGCTGATTGATTTTATTTTACAGACCGGCGCTATGATCCTGTCGCGATTCACCATGGCTTATCTGAGGGAACGGGCCCGCCGAAGCAAAAGCGAAACCTTTGAAAAGCAGGCGGTCATTGTCGGGACCGGTCGTCAGGCGCAGCGTATGGCCGACAGGATTCTCGATTCTCCCGATATCGATACATTATTAATTGGGTTTCTCGATTACCACAAAGACTATCTCTGGCGTTATCGCGATGTGCCGCTGATCGGCCGTCCCGAGGAACTCGAACAGTTGGTCTCGACCTGCCAGATCGACGCGTTGATCGTTGCGGTCGAGCCGGAAGACCTGGTGCGAACCCGGCCGCTCTTTGAACTGGCCGAAAAAATGGGTGTCACGATCTGCTTCATACCGGAACCATTCCAGCCGAAGGTGGCCCGTATGAGGCCCGGCTTTCTGTGCGGCCTGCCGACTGTTATTTATCGAGCGGTGCCCGAAGACCAGTCTCTGTTGTTGCTCAAATCAATTATTGATCGTGTCGGCGCGCTTATAGGGCTGATCATTGCCGCCCCGCTGATGCTGGTCACGGCCCTCGCTATCAAGCTGGACAGCCGGGGCCCGGTTTTCTTCAAACAGGAGCGGTCCGGGCTTAACGGCAAGACCTTCAAGCTGTACAAATTCCGCACCATGTGTGTCGATGCCGAAGAGAAAAAGGAATTGCTGAAAGATAAAAATGAGATGAGCGGGCCGGTATTCAAAATTGCGGCCGATCCGCGTGTCACACGGATAGGAAGATTCCTCAGGAAATATTCCATCGATGAAGTACCCCAGTTCATCAACGTACTGCGCGGCGAAATGTCGTTAGTCGGACCGCGGCCGCCGGTACCGAAGGAAGTCGCGGAGTACGATCCGTGGCAGCATCGCAAACTCTCGGTCAAGCCGGGTGTTACCTGCCTGTGGCAGGTGAACGGTCGTAACCGGATCGATTTTGAAGACTGGATGCGTCTCGATCTGGAGTATATCGACAACTGGTCGCTCTGGCTCGACGCCAAAATACTGGCGCGGACAATTCCTGCCGTTATCAAAGGGTCCGGCAGTTGAACGCGGTCAGGGGTAAGCGTTGACGTCGATCAGTAGTACCCGTAT
>JAJRTA010000213.1 GCA_024278515.1 Candidatus Zixiibacteriota bacterium | reverse complement strand
TTTGCCGCCAAGACTTTCGCGCCGGTGATTCTTTCATCGGTCGTGGCCTCAGTTGTAACCCGTGGTTTTATGGGTGACCATCCGGCCTTCCACGTACCGTCCTACTCGCTCGTTTCCGCCTGGGAAATACCTTTGTATGTTATTATGGGGGTCGGTATGGGAGTAGGCGGAGTGGTCTTTACGAGGACGCTCAGTTGGTTCGAGGATATTTTCGAGAAACTGAAAATGGCCGACTGGACCAAACCGGCGCTGGGTGGTCTGCTTCTTGGAGGTATCGCCATCTTCTATCCGCAGGTTCTGGCCGATGGATATGAAACTATCAGTCTGACTCTCCACGGCCAACTGGGGGTGTGGCTTCTTTTGACTCTGATAGTGCTCAAACTTCTGGCTACATCGTTTACCCTTGGTTCCGGGAACTCCGGAGGGATCTTTGCGCCGTCCCTGTTCATGGGGGCAGTCGGCGGGGGAGCGTTCGGCGTCCTGGTCAACTACCTGTTTCCCGGCACGGTGGCCACGCCGGGTGCGTACGCTCTGGTCGGGATGGCCGGGATGGTTGCGGCGGCCACTCACGCGCCGATAACGGCCCTGCTGATCATTTTCGAAATGACTTCCGACTACCGGATTATTCTGCCGCTGATGGTAACCGTGGTATTCGCGGCCCTGGTGGCGGGAAAACTGTTCGAACATTCGATCTATACCGTCAAACTGGCCCGTCGCGGCATCGATATCCGAGGGGGCAGGGATCTCAACGTGCTTCGCGCCCACACTATTTCCGAGGTTATGGACACCCGCTTTGAGACGCTTAAAGCCTCGGCCACTCTTCACGACATTTTACACTCGCTGGAGCAGACAAGTGAATCGTATTTCATTGTGGTCGACGGTCGCGAGCGGTTGATCGGAGTCCTGTCGTTTCAGGATATCCGGTCGGTCATATCAGAGCACACCCTCGATTATCTGGTCATAGCGCAGGATGTGGTCCATAAGGACACGGTGGTGCTCAGATCCGGCGATACCCTGGAGCAGGCTTATCGCCTCTTCAACCTGCGTGATCTTCGTTTGATACCGGTAGTGAGCGACGCCGACGACAGGAAAGTGATAGGGGTGTTGCGTCATGAGGAACTGCTAAGGTACTACAACAAGCAGTTGATCGACACCCTGAGACAGTAGATTATCACCGGGCCCACTCGAAAACTTCCAGCAGGTATCCCGCCGAAACTACCAGAACGGCAATCAGGATCCAGCGGACGAAAACCGCCCCCCGCCTGACGGCCATTCGCGCCGCCACCAGGGCTCCCGACATACTGCCGACGGCCAGAAGAAAACCTATTCCCCAGTTGACCTGTTCACTAATTGTGAAAACGGCCAACGCCGGCACAGTGAAGCACAAAACAATGAGGACTTTGGCGGCATTGGCTCGAACCAGATCATAACCCGCGCCCAGCACGAGCGAGGCCAGCAGGAATATTCCTACCCCGGCCTGAATGAACCCGCCATAAAGACCGATGGCAAAAAAGATCAGCACACGCGCCCAGCCTGTTTTCCGTCCGGCGCTGTCATCCTGTTCGAGCCAGCGCTTTGGTTGCACCAGAGTGACTACCAGCATTACGACCATGAGAATGCCGATCGTTCGCCTCATGATTACTTCATCGAGGTGAACCGCAATCCGGGCTCCGATAATCGCCCCCAGCACGGCTACGATAACAATAACCATTGTTTTGCGGATATCGAGAACTTTCAGGCGGTGGAAGCTGCGGACTGCCACGACGTTCTGAAACAGGATCGACACCCGGTTGGTGCCGTTGGCCACATTGGCCGGCAGTCCCAGCATAATGAGCAACGGCAGGGTGATCAGCGAGCCGCTCCCGGCCAGTGTGTTAATAAACCCGGCGGCGAATCCGGCGGCGATAACGACGATGTACAGGTACCATTCCATCAGATTAAATTTCTGTATCGATACAAAAGACCGCTTATATTACCGTCCGAAGTTATTCCGGTCAAACAAAACTGCCGCGAAAGGTCACTGACGGGACTCGTTCCGTCGCTTGACCGTTCGCAACAGATGCATTAGATTACCAGCTCCGCTGAAATAAATGTTCACCCCGCTTTTCGGAGGGCTTGTGAAAGATAAACTAAAAGAGTGTGTCGACTGGTTGAAAGCTAAAGGTGCGGATTATGCCGACTGTCGTTATGTTCGCACCGATAAGGAAACGATCCGTGTCTCCGACGGCAATGTCGACTCGATGTCTCGCAGTCTTGATGTCGGTGTCGGCATACGAGTAGTAGCCAACGGCGCGTGGGGATTCGCCTCGACAGCCGCTCTCACCGGAGCCGAGCTGAAGAAGACGGCCGGCCTTGCGCTCAAAATCGCCCGGGCGTCCGCTGTAATCAAACATGATCCGGTTGTTCTTGCCGAACAGGAGGCGTACACCGACCACTATTGTACCGGATTCAGGATTGATCCGTTTACGGTATCCGCTGATACGAAGATTGATCTGTTAGTCAAAGTGTGTGATCAGGTC
>JAJRTA010000212.1 GCA_024278515.1 Candidatus Zixiibacteriota bacterium | reverse complement strand
GTTTTATTGTAAAAATGACAGTGGATTTTTCTGGAAATAATAAAAAAAGGAATGCTTTATTGGAGAAAGCAACGGTGAATTATTCGATAATGACCGACCCGAATCGGCAGAATACACTACAACAGGTCAAGAGAACTTTTTCAATAAATATAAACGAGAACTGATCCCGAGAGCTGGTGGTACGGCTTACCGTGTTATTTTTTCAGGTAGATCGTGTAGCGCAACGAAACAGTTTTCTGAGTAGGATTATTGGTCGAAATAGTAACGGATCCGTTGGAGTTTTCGGTCAGGGAAGAGACATCTTTCGGGGTGATAACCAGTTCGTAGCGCTGTCCTTTGGTTACTTCGTTGACTACGATATTCAGACGTCCGTTCGGGTCGACCGCATTGTCGATATACAATGGTAACTCTTCTGAATGGTTGATCACATATACCCGGCGTGCGCCCGGTGTGGAACCGGCGCTGTCGGTCCCGGCGTTGGTGATCATGAAGCTGATCCCTTCGGGTGAAAGCTGGATATCGCCGACAATCGTGCCTGAGACACGCAGGCGCGATTCCGGAAAATCCGGGTTGGTTGATTTTGCGGTAATGAACTCACTGAACCGGCCCGGTTTCATCCCGGGATGGAGAGTGATATCATAAGTTATTGATTTTCCGTTGTCGCCGATGGTTTCATCGCTCAGCTTCGCTTCCAGATACTCCGAGCTTGAGCTTATATCAGTAATTTTGGTTTTTTCCGGGTCCTTTATGAACAGCTTGGTTTTTTTGGTAACTGTTTTCCCTTGGTTGACCTGGCCAAAACCGAGGCTGGTAGGGGTAAAGGCGAAATCAACCTCAATAAAGGCGGTGACTTTAAGTGACGCGGTCGGTTTGCGCGGATCGTTGGAAGTTACGGTAATCGTCTTATTCTGTTTACCGGTTTTGTGACCGGACCTGAATGTGACTTCGATTTCACCTTCCCCGCCCGGGGGAATGTCCTTTTCAGTGAGGACAGCGGCGGTGCATCCTCACGACCCTTTGGCTTTTATCAGTTTGAGCGGTTCATCACCTTTGTTCTGGACCACAAAAACGTGGGATACTTTGTCTCCCTGAGAGATATTGCCGAAATCGAATTCCGGCTCCGGGAAATATATCACCGGCCCGCTGGTGTTTTTTCCCTTGGGTGGATCGGGTGTTTTCTGGTCGGTGGCCTGAACGGTCGGGTCGGTGTTGGAGTTGGAAGATACCGTCTGCGAACCGCCGTAAAGCCAGACCAGGGCGATCAGGCCGATCATCACAACCCCGGCCATGGGCGCAACGAGGCGTGTTTTTTGGGGGGATCGGGGATCGGAACTTGTTGTCTTGTTATCTTTGTCCATAGATCAGTTTTAATTGTTGTCGAATTATTATACAAGTGAGATGAGATTTGGCAAGTTTTTTTCTGAAAGTTTTTTTAAGTGATTTTATTTATGTAGTTACTATCATCGAGTTTATTGGACCCTTTTGTTCTGGAAAAAGGTTATATTGGTGCCGACCGGGTTATCTGTGAAACTGATAACGGCGAGACCGGATCACAGGATAATGACGGAACCCGGCGAGACGACCGGGGCGTTCCCGCGACCGTTTCAGATAGATTGCGGCGAGCGTTCAGGGAAAGAACAAGAAAGCCGATAAGTATGAAAATGACATCAGATATGCTTATTAAAAGCCGTTACCGGTTGCCCTTCCTGCCTGACAGTGAAAAGGTGGACTACCCGTTGTTGAGACTGCGGGTGGCGGTGTTGTTTCCTCATAATCTTTTCACAATTCAGCTCAGGCGTAAGGAATCGCTTCAGATGATCGGTGATTGCGGCTCGGGAAGACAGCAATTTGTGGCCGCTTTTTCGCCTCAGGGGGATAACGATCAGCCCTCGCCGATTCATGAGATGGCTACCCTGGCCACGGTGCGTGACTGTCACGAAGCGGCCGGGGGATCGACTCTTGTAACCATTGAAGGTCTCAACCGGGTGGGGATTGTCGATGTGGCCGGATCCGATCAGTACTCGACTGTCTCTATTCAGCATCTTGAACTCGACGGCAGTGATCCGAAATTGCATCGCGGACAGATGGAAGCGGTGCTTACCATGGTTGATGAGATCACTCGTCTGGATCCGAGTTATTCGGCCGAGCTGGTTTTTCTGCTCAAGGCTATCGAAGACGACCCTTCGCTTCTGGCCGACCGGACGGCTTCTTTTTTCCATTTCCCGCTGGAATGGAAGCAACAGCTCCTGGAGGCGGTCGATCTGCAGTTGCGTTTCGGTCTTCTGCTCGGTTATCTGGACCGGGTGCTGACTCATGCCGGAGCGCTTCGCACGGTGCGTGATGACCGCGGCGCCGACGGCAAAAAAAATGTGTACATCCCCTGGCAACCGCCGCAGGTGGCCCGCAAAGGGTTCGATGTCGATGAAGGCCAGGCGTAGGAAGCGTTCCGGGTCCGTGAGATTATCAATCGCTCATCGCATTTGCCGCCCGAAGTCAAGGCGCGGGCTACCATCGAGGTGGACCGGCTGTCCCGGCTCCCCTCAGCCTCTGCTGAATACGGAGTCACCAAGGATTACCTCGACTGGATACTCGCTCTGCCCTGGGGACGGGTGACGCCGGAGTCTTACGAAATTGCTGATGTCGAGAGGATAATCTCCACTGAGTATTTCGGCCCTACCAACATAAAAGAACAGATCCTTCAGAGAATGTCGGTCCGCAAGCTGGCCGGCGGTGTCGACAACGGCCCGACCCTCTGCCTGGTCGGCGCGTCCGGTACCGGCAAAGCGTCCCTGGCCAGAGCTATAGCGCAGGCGTTGGGTAAAGAGTTTATTCGTATCTCGGTCGGCGGTATCAGCGATGTTTCCGAAATCAAGGGGACTCCGCGGACATTCCTCGGCGCCCAGCCGGGAAAGATCATCCGCGCGCTTAAAGACATAGGCTCGGCCGATCCGGTTATTCTGATTGAAGATATCGATTACTTCAACCTTGAAAACAAGTCATCGGTCAATATGGCCTTGCTGGAGGTTGTCGACACGCGGTATAACGCTCGGTTTATCGATTCCTATTTAGGCGTGCCGTTTGATCTGAGCCGGGTGCTGTTCATCTGCTCGGTGCGGGCGTTCGAAGAGATTCCGGAGCAGTTTATTCCGCGTTTCGAGTTGATGGAGATTCCCGGGTATATCGAACGGGAAAAGATCGTCATCACCAAGAAATATATCATTCCATCGTTGTTAAAAAAGCATGGTCTCCGCAAGTCGGAGCTTAAAATATCAGACAAGACCCTGGCCGCCATAATCGCCGGTTATACGCAGGAAGCCGGGTTGCTCGGGTTCTCCCAGCAGATCGAGAAGATCTGCCGCAAGGTGGCTCTTGAAAAAGCGCAGGGGAAGAAAAAATCGTGGACGGTTACGGAGAAGAACATAGAATCATATCTCGGTTCGCCCTATTTCATCCCCGAAAAGGCGGAAAAAGAACCGGAGATTGGTACGGCTACCGGGCTGGCCTGGACCGGTGCGGGCGGTGACCTCATGTTTATCGAGGGGCTGAAGATGAAAGGGGAAGGGACGATCATCACCACCGGGTCGCTCGGCGAAGTTATGAAAGAGTCGATTCAGGCGGCTCATTCGTATGTCCGTTCCAAGGCGGATATCCTCGGTATCGATTTCAGTGATTTCAGTGAATTCGATATTCATATCCATTTCCCCTCCGGAGCAATTCCCAAGGATGGTCCTTCCGCCGGGGTGACGGTTTGCCTCGTTATCGCCTCGGTGATGTCGGAGCGGCCGATTCGTAACGATATCGCGATGACCGGTGAAGTTACGCTGCGCGGTAAAGTGCTGCCGGTTGGAGGAATCAAGGAAAAGGTGTCGGCGGCTTATCGGGCCGGGATTTTCCACGTGGTTCTGCCGACCGAGAACAAGAAGGACCTCAAGGATCTCCCGAAGGAGATACAGCGCAAAACTACCTTTACTTTTATCAGCCGGGTTGATGAGCTTTTCACATTGTGCCTGATGGATTTTACGCCGTCAAGTTTCACCCTTGAGAAGATGTTCTCCGAAGAGATCGAAAAAGCGAAGAAAAAGAAACCTGCCCGGAAAACCACCAGGAAAAAAAGCGGCACCAAGGCTGCTCGTTCACGCAAAAAGAAGTAGGCGGTCTATCGTTCGATCTGCAGGGCAGCCAGGAATGCTTCCTGAGGGATCTCCACCGAGCCGAACTGTTTCATCCGTTTTTTGCCTTCTTTCTGTTTTTCCAGAAGTTTCCGTTTGCGGGTAATATCGCCGCCGTAGCAGCGGGCGGTTACGTTCTTGCGAAGCGGCCGGATAGTGGCGCGGCTGATGATACGACTGCCGATAGCCGCCTGAATGACGACCTCGTACATCTGCCGTGGAATCAGGGTGCGGAGTTTCTCGTTTAGATTCATGCCCCAGCGGTAGGCTTTTTCACGATGAATAATAACGGAGAGAGCGTCAACCGGCTCGCCGTTCAGCAGGATATCAAGTTTGACGACATCGGAACGACGGTAGTAAGGTTGATCATAGTCCAGCGAGGCATAGCCACGGGTGGCCGATTTGAGTTTGTCGTAGAAATCGAAAATAATCTCCGACAGGGGAAAGCTGTACGATAGATTCACCCGGTCCGAGGTCAGGTAGACCGTATCCTTGTATTCGCCGCGCCGCTCGGTGGAGAGCCGCATAATCGGCCCGATATACTCGGCCGGAGCGATTATCTGGGCGTCAACATAAGGTTCCTCGATATAGTCGGTTTCACCGGGAGCAGGCAGACCGGCCGGATTATCGACCGGCACAGTTTCACCGTCCGTTTTGTGCACGCGATATTCGACATTGGGTACGGTGTTGATTATGGTCTGGCCGTATTCGCGCGAAAGCCGTTCGGTGATGATTTCCATGTGAAGCAGACCAAGAAAGCCGACGCGGAAACCAAACCCGAGGGCGGTTGATGACTCAGGGGTGAAGGTCAGTGACGAATCATTCAGCTTCAGCTTCTCCAGCGACTCGCGGAGGCGGCTGAAATCCTCGGCAATAGCCGGATAAAGACCGGAGAAGACCATCGGCTTGATATTGACGAACCCCGGTAACGGTTCTTTGGCCGGGTTGGCGGCGGTGGTGATAGTGTCTCCGATCCGGGTATCGGCCACTTCCAGTATCGAAGCGAAGAGATAGCCGACCTCACCGGCCGACAACTCCTGCTGGGGGATAGTTGAAAGAATCATGTGACCGAGTTCGTCTACTTCGTACGTTTTGTGAGTCGAGAAAAACTTGATTCGGTCGTTCTTCCTCAGCGTACCGTTGATGATCCGGACAAACGGCATAGCTCCACGGTAACTGTCGAAAATGGAATCGAATACCATCGCCTGAAGCGGCGCCTCGGGATTTCCTTTGGGCGGCGGGATTTTACGTACTATTTCCGCAAGCACTTTCCCGACACCGAGGCCGGTTTTGGCCGAGCAGCGCACTACTTCATCCGGATCACACCCCAGCAGTTCGACTATTTCGCCGACCACCCGATCCACCTCGGCGTTGGGAAGATCGATTTTGTTCACTACCGGAAGGATCTCCAGATCATTTTCCATGGCCAGATATAGATTGGACAGGGTCTGCGCCTCGATCCCCTGCGAGGCGTCGACCACCAGGATCGCCCCTTCGCAGGCGGCCAGCGATCGGCTGACCTCGTACGTGAAATCGACATGGCCGGGGGTGTCGATCAGGTTCAACTGGTAAGTCTGACCATCTGCGGCTGTATATTTCAAACGGATAGCGTGCGCTTTGATCGTGATGCCTCGCTCACGTTCAAGGTCCATGGTGTCCAGCACCTGGGCTTTCATCTGACGGTCGGTCAGGGTGCCGGTATCCTGAAGCAGACGATCAGCCAAAGTGGACTTGCCGTGATCGATATGCGCGATTATCGAGAAGTTTCTTATCTGCTTGAGGTCCATAACCTGTTTTGCTGTTTTACCCGGCCACTTTGTTGGTGGCCCCGTGTCGTTTCAGTTATTTATCGACGGTTTGACCCGGCGGTTCAGCGGCGGCGAAGATAGCTGAATACAAGGGAATTGTCAATCAGATTGCACTTTGAAGACCAGTGTTCAACCCCCTTGCGCAGGCTTCCGTTTGTTCGTATTATTGACCCCTTAGTCAGGTAACCGAGTACATTCGCCCTTACAGGGAGACAGATAATGGACTACAAAATACGAACCAAAATCGCCCGTATATTGATTGACGATCAGATTCCGGTTGATAGTAACATCACTGTTCTCGGCTTCGTTCGCACTATCCGCATTGGCAAAGAGGTGGCGTTTATCGAAGTCAACGATGGTTCGTGTATGGGTAATCTCCAGGGGGTCGTCCATAACCCCGATCAATTCCCGGTGCTTGAGAAAATCCTGACCGGCGCATCGGTGCGGATGAAGGGCAAACTCGTTATCTCCGAGGGCAAGGGACAGAAATACGAACTGGCTGTTGAGTCGCTCGATCTTATCGGTGAAGCCGATTCTACTTATCCGTTGCAGAAAAAACGTCACTCCTTTGAGTTTCTGCGCGAAATCGCGCACCTGCGCGGTCGCACCAACACCTTCGGGGCGGTCGGACGTATTCGCTCCAAACTTTCGTACGCGATTCATACCTATTTCCAGGAGCGCGGGTTCTGCTATGTGCATACGCCGATCATTTCCGCGTCCGACTGTGAAGGGGCCGGCGATCTGTTCAATGTGACTACTTTCGATCTGAGCAACCCGCCGGTCAGGGACGGTCAGATCGACTGGGCTGAGGATTTTTTCGCTCAACAGGTTTTTCTTACCGTGTCGGGGCAGTTTGAAGCAGAGGTGGCGGCGTTGGCCTTCGGTGATGTCTACAACTTCGGACCGACCTTCCGGGCGGAGAACTCCAACACGGCGCGTCATGCCTCCGAGTTCTGGATGGTCGAGCCGGAAATGGCCTGGGCCGAACTTGAGGATGATATGGACCTGGCCGAGGATTTCCTCAAATGGCTGTTCAGATACGCCCTTGAGAAATGTACTGATGAAATGGACTTCTTCGGCAAATGGATCGACAAGGAAGCCCGCCGGACTCTGGAATCGATTGTTGATTCGACATTCGAACGCATCACCTACACCGAGGCTCAGGATATTCTGGCCAAAAGCGGTGAGTCGTTTGAGTTCCCTATCGGCTGGGGAAAGGATATGCAAACCGAACACGAGCGATATCTAACCGAGAAGAAATTCGGACGCCCGGTCATTGTAACCGACTACCCGGCTGAGATCAAGTCGTTCTACATGCGGGTCAATGATGACGGCAAAACCGTCCGGGGTATGGATGTGCTGGTCCCGCGAGTGGGTGAAATCATCGGCGGCAGTCAGCGTGAGGAGCGTTACGATGTCCTGCTCGAACAGATGAAGAAGCATGGCATCAGGAACCTTGAAGATTACCAGTGGTATCTCGATTTGCGCAAGTACGGCAGCGTACCGCATTCCGGGTTCGGGCTTGGTTTCGATAGAGCTATAATGTATATCACCGGTATGGCCAATATCCGCGACGTACAGCCTTTCCCGCGTGTCCCCCGCTGGGCGAAGTTTTAGGAAACGATCGCATTTTTCATACGAGTCACCGGTTGAAATCCCTGATTCGTCGCCGAGACACTCAAATTCGTCGCAAAAAGGTTTTAATTCGTCGCTCTTCAGTGTAATTTCGTCGCTAAACAGGTCCAATTCGACGATTTCTGATCAAAATTCGTCACCGCCCTCCTTTCTGTTGTTTTTTGCTGCCTGACAGCCAAGTCCGGCTTATCGCATGGTATGCGCATCGCATTGAAACACACCAACATATAAAATAGACAGGCCACCCCTGCTTTAGTGGCGCTGTTATTGCTTGCCGGAAGGGTGCAGTTTTTATTGGAGGCAATTAGCAGGATTGTTTGGGTTCCTGATATGGTCCGAATACTGCACCAAATAATGTTGTATAGGTCAATCTGAAATGACGGGATATCATAAAATCAGCGTCCGAAACGAAGTGGTGCGTGACAAGTTTAGTCCCAATGCTCTGATAACGTCATTGTATGAGCAGAAAAAACGTTACCAGCCAAATATGCTGATGGCGATTGGTATTACACTGCTTCTGTCCGCACTCACTGGCGCTTACATTTCCACACTATCGGGGCCGGATGAAGCCTTTATCCATCCATCCGTTCAGGGCTTCATTAGATTACCGTCGGATTCGGAAAATAACGAAACCACAAATTACGGAAGGAGCGGCAAACCTGTCGACCTTCGACCCGCGAGATACCATCAGCATGAAGGCTTTGCCGGCTTCAACGGATATAAATTGTTTCGGTCGTACCCTGAGGTTACCCCCAGTCTGACAGTGCCGGACACATGGGAAAGTGATGCACTGGTTGAGAATATTATGGATGATGATTTCCGGGAATTGTCTCTGCGAACTACAGATTTTGATTTCAGCTACGATGAGGGAATACCCCGTTCACCCCTGTTGATTGACCATGTCTCGGATCGTTCTCATAGACAATCATTAAGAAAACTACCGACCGGTGAAAACAATACCAAAATAGACCCCGGCGAAAGAGATCGCCCCTCCCTTCTTAAGCTCCACCCGGTCAAATACCCGAGGAAGGGCTGGTATGTCAACGGAACAGTGAAACTCATCCTGGTCATAGACGCCAGGGGAAACATAAAAGAGAGTGATATTGTAGATGAAGATCCGGAAGGAATGGGATTTGCGCAGGTGTTGAAGGATGCGCTCAATGAAAGCTCTTTCTTTCCGCCAATTATAGATGGAGAAAAAAGAGAAGCCCGCTATGAACTCACCTACGAGTTTTGCTGGGAATGTCCACAAAAGCCGGATATCAGAATTACCGGTGATCAACTTGTCGTAAGTTCCTATGGGAACAGGTAAGTTTGTTCAACGTACAATTTTACCTGCTTCATAACTTCATGTGTGATTAACATTCCCGTCCACCGCAAACCAGCGCACAGGGGCATATGCTGATCTCAGACTTAATTCCCATGAAAGGGAAACCCTGATCAAAATCCCCTCTTGAGACGGGGTGTGTTGACTCAATCATCTGGATTCCGGGTCGGCCCCGGAACGACGTGGCGACAAGAATACTGCGGCATCGTTACAAGTCATGAAACGGCCTCTTGCCGAATCTGATCCTGCACCCATGCTCGTGCGTATTGGACATCCCCATCCGTTACGTAACGACACATGGGACGTATGCTGATGTGTATCGCTATTGAGGGAGGGTCAATCCATGAACAGATATGGCCGCCAGTGATCGGCGATAGAAATGTTCTGCTGAATAAATGAAAATCTAGTTCTCAGTAAGAAATTGGGTGTCTCCTTTTGTAACTAGTTCAAAACTGAAAGATACACATTTTACCTTTTACACACTTCTGTAAATAATTCCTCATGCGCAATGGACGGTCAAAAACAGTTTGACATCGTCGTGTCACCGTTTAACTTATGTCAATACCCCCGTCGGGCTGTAGTACCCTCCGCGGGACAAAACACGCCAACAGCCGGGGTTGCGGGTGGACAGTTGCTTGACCGACACCGATTATATGCGGTAAACGTCAAGATGCGAGCAGGTTGACAAATGAGTACCAACGGTTCTGTAATCAATAGATCGGTCCTGATGCTTAACCAGAATTACGAGCCGCTGACCGTCTGCTCGGCCCGCCGGGCCATCGTGCTTATGTTCCAGGGTAAAGCCGAGATGATCGAAACCGCCGACAGTCTGAAAATACGCACGGTCAATGATGCTTTCGATTGTCCCTCGGTGGTGCGATTGTGGAAGTACCGCCGGGTTCCTTTCAAACGGGTTATGCTCACCCGTAAGAATGTAATTATGCGGGATCGCCATCGTTGTCAGTATTGCGGGCACACCAAGGGAGCCATGACCGTCGATCATATTATCCCCAAAACCGAAGGCGGTCAGGATACCTGGGAGAATCTCGTTTGCGCCTGGTCCAAGTGCAACAACAAGAAGGGCGACCGGACACCTGAGGAAGCCGGAATGACCCTTTTGAAACGCCCCCGTCGTCCGACTTTGATTACCTTCATTCAGCAGAACATTTCTATCGCCGATCACTGGCGGCCGTACCTGTTCATGGATTGACGGCTCCAAACGTTGATCCGTTACGGTAAAAAAAGCGCGACACAAATAAATTGTGTCACGCTCTATACTGATTCCAATTTTGTCGCGGCCGGGGACTACTAACAACCCGGTAAGGGCGGCCCGCCTGTGAACATATAGTCTGTAAGATAGACCAGATCGGAGATATCGATTCCATTCAAACTATCGATATTGGCTTCACCGGGGCAGATCGGAGCCTGTCCGCCGTTGAACATGTAGTCCACCAGGTAGACCAGATCGGCGATATCAATACCGTTGCCGGCATGGTCAACATCACCGCGATCAAGGCAGCACACCGGGTCACAAACGTCCCCGATGCCGTCAAGATCGAGATCGGACTGTCCCGGATTGGGATCATTCGGACAGTTATCGCCGGCGCATAGTGTCACTCCATCAGCGTCTGCATCGGTATCATCGGGCGTAGCCGGATTGCAGTCATTGTCTATCCCGTCACACATGGTTTCAGTGTTGCCGGGGTAAATATTCGGATCATTGTCGTTGCAGTCACCGGCACATACTGATACGCCGTCCATATCTGAGTCGATATCATCAAGAGTAAGAGCATCACAGTCGTCATCGATACCGTTGCATAAAACTTCGTTATTGCCGGGATACCGGGCGGGATCATTGTCGTCACAGTCGCCGGCACAGAGAGAAACTCCGTCCCCATCGGCGTCCTGGTCATCAAGGGTCCCCGGATTGCAATCATTATCCAGGCCGTCACACAATGTTTCCGTATTACCGGGGTAGATATTGGGATTGTTGTCATCGCAGTCACCGGCGCAAACAGAAACGCCATCGGCATCGGCATCTACATCGTCGGGCGTAGCCGGATTGCAATCATTATCCAGGCCGTCACACAATGTTTCCGTATTACCGGGGTAAATATCGGGATTGTTGTCGTCGCAGTCACCGGCGCAAACAGAAACGCCATCGGCGTCAACATCGACATCATCCGCAGTCACGAGATCACAGTCGTCATCGATACCGTTGCACAGAATCTCCGTATTACCGGGGTAGATATTGGGATTGTTGTCGTCGCAATCGCCGGCGCAGTATGATACCGGGTCGCCGTCGGCGTTGACGTCATCATCAGCCGGCCCGTTACAGTTCTCATCGACACTATTGCAGAGGATCTCGGTGGCGCCGGGATAGATATTGGGGTTGTTGTCGTCACAGTCGCCTGCGCAGGCCATCCAGCCGTCGCTGTCGATATCCTGCTCGTCTACCGGCAGGCTCAGGTCGCAATCGTTGTCTTGTCCGTCGCAGATTTCCGGGGCTCCCGGATAAGTGTTGGGATCGGAGTCATCGCAATCGGAGTTGTTGGAAGAGTACCCGGCACTGCAGCCTCCAACAAAATCAGTACCGGGATCTGAGGCGTCACCGAAACCATCATTATCGGCGTCGATGTAACAAACAGTGGTTGGATTCCAGAATACGAGTCCATTGGAACCGGGGGTTACCTGTACTGCTATTCCCTCCGGGATTGCTGCTGATACTACTAACTTCAGAGCGACCTCCGTTTCCTCCCCCGCCATAGCCGCTGGCGCCGTATTCTTCATTCTGGCTGCTACCTGCACTATAAGTAGTGTTAACTCCGGAACCGCCGGAGGCGCCGCCGCCGCCGAAACCGTAGACAGACGTAACCGTTCCTATTGTCAGAAGGGTTCCATAGTATATCCTGACCGTACCGCCGTTACCGCCATTGCCGCCCTGACCGGCGCCGCCGCCGCCACCAGCCATGTCGTAGTCAAAGGGCCAGCACCGTATGACGTATAGGATCCGGGCTGACCGTTTCCACCGGAACTGCCGCTAAAGCCGTTTGTATGGATGAGGTTGTTATTGTCGAATACTTTAGCATAACTGGTCACAACCCCGCCCCCTTTACCGCCTGCGCCGCCATTTCCTCCATGTCCACCTCGGGCGTACTTGTTGTAAAAGTCAGTCCAAGCGCCGCCCCCGCCCCCGCCGCCGCCGCCACCGGTTCCACCAATACCGGCGCCAGAGACCGAACCTGCGGAACCCGTGTTTCCAGGTGATCCGTGTATCGGGGGGATATGCCCATCGTACCCTATGCCCCCGGCTCCGCCGGGACCACCGGCTCCCCCATTGCCACCGGAGTAGGAATCGGTGATCGTGCCGTTGTTGATCAAAGTACCGGAAACCCGGATAATATACCCGTGGGTTTCAAGCGTGGCCCCGGAATTAACAGTAAGATCAATCCAATTCATATCGGATGTCATATGATAAGTCCCGCTTCCGGTAATCACGAGATTTCCATCGGAACCGTCACCGAAAACCTGCGCGCTGGCTGGCTCGGCAAAAACAAAAAGGGCGGTGGTCAAACATACAAGTATGATTACATACAGACCATCACCACAGAAAGAACAGTGAACTTTTTTCATACCGTCACCTTCCATATTGGAGGTAGCAGATTATTCTAATCAACTGATAGTATTCGTATATAGATACAAATCGAGTTATTACTCAATATTGGCGAAGCAACCATAATGTATCCCCTTACTCTCGTTTTGTCAAGCCCATATTTTTTGGGACTTTTCCCTGAAAAATCATGGATTGACGAAGGTTTATTGCCGTTGCGGAACATTGGAGAGCCGGAACCGCAAGGGGTTCCGGCCTACAGGCTTGCGGATTCGCGTCAACGAATCGGTGTACCCCGACGCAGTTACCTGACCAGGAGTAAGTTGAGCGTAGGAACCCGCAAGGGCTACCGACCTGCGGGACTTTTCATGTCTCCGTAAATCATTCTGTCGGTGAAAAAAGTCAGACCACCCAAAAAGGGAGAGACAGATTCGTCATTCACTGGTTCAGAAGATATACCCGGCCGCTGTAGGTCATGGTGCGGCGGGTGCGGCGGCGCAAAAGGATCAGTTCACGCAGAAACCGTTCTTTCTCTTCGATCGGAATCGGCGAAGTAAGCACCGACATCGGGAAATCGATATTGAGCGCCCGACAGTTGGTTTCGACACAGGCAAGACCGGGGGG
>JAJRTA010000211.1 GCA_024278515.1 Candidatus Zixiibacteriota bacterium | reverse complement strand
TTTTCCCTGCAAATCGGTCGGGCAGGTGGAGTATGCCGGGTTTGCGGAGACAATAGACCCGCGGATCAGGACCGAATGTATCGGCTGCCCGCCGGACGAGCAGGCTGGTGACACCTACTATTGCGGCTGGCGATTCTCGATCTGATGATTAACTGCTTACGACCGCAGAGGCTGTTATCTGAAACAGCCTCTGCATTATTAGTGCAATACTGACAGGGGCAGGCTACCCGGCGGCGGCAACCTGGTACAGGTGGACATCACGCTGCGGATACGGTATTGTCACGCCCTGATCATCGAAGGTCATTTTGACTTTCTCGGTAACATCGAAATAGACATCCCAGTAATCCTCAACCCTGACATAAGGCCGCACCACGAAATTGACCGAGTTGTCGCCGAGTTCCGATACTGCGACCGTAGGCGCCGGATCATCCAGCACCCGCGAGTCCTCCCGGAGGATGCTCATAAGGATCTCCTTTGCTTTCGGGATATGATCACCGTAATGGATGCCGAACACCATATCGACACGCAGGATACCTTCAGCTGAGTAGTTTACTATATTGTCGCTTGTAATTTTGCTGTTCGGTATTATCACCCGTTTGTTGTCAAGAGTGACCATAATCGTGTTGAAGATATGAATCTCTTTGACTATTCCCAGAGCGCCGCCCGCTTCGACCAGTTCACCGACCTTGATCGGACGCAGGATAATCAGGATGACGCCGGAAGCGAAATTGGACAGCGATCCCTGCAGAGCGAAACCGACCGCCAGACCGGCCGCACCGATTACCGCAATAACACCGGTCGTTTGAACACCCAGAGTGTTCAACGCCGCCACCAGCATGAGAATCAACAAAGATATCCGAACAACCGTTGTTACGAACCGGGTAAGGGTTTCTTCGACACCGGTTCGCTCCATCAGACCGCGTACAATTTTTACGAGAAGGCCGATAAGCAATCGTCCGATGATCAGGATGGCCAGCGCGCCGACTATACGCATACCGTAGAGGGCGCCCCATTCGATAATTTTTTCCATTACGTTTTCCATAACGGTTTCCTCAATAAAATATGTTGGGTTGTTTATTCATGTCACAACTGTCTGTGGAATGTCAAACCGGTTCGTGAAAAGCGAATGAGCATAATTATGCAGTCCATTCAACGGTTGATCCTTCCTGTTATCAAGTAAGACCTCCCTGTTTTTGCCGGCAAGTAGTTTATTTTCACGCATCCGGCTTGTACGACAACATTTGCAATAGGTGTTTGGAACAAAACTACTTTTCTGCTATTATTGTATTAATGGAAATATTGGTTTTGTTTTTTAACTCATTTGTCGTCGGATTCTCCGGAGCCATGATGCCGGGACCGCTTCTGGCGGTGGATATTGCCGAAACTCCGCGCCATGGCTGGCAGGCAGGTCCGATTCTTTCTGTCGGACATGCTATCGCTGAAATAGGCGTGGTGATCGTGCTTTCGCTGGGCGTGGCGGCATTGGCGACCAGCACGCTGGCGGCCGGTATTATCGGTGTTGTCGGCGGGATCGCGCTGGTGCTGATGGGCGGCAGTATGGGCTGGGAAATTTTGAGAAATCGTGTGAGCTACGAAATTGTCCGCTCCGAAAAAAGCAGCCATCACCGTCTGACCGGCAAAGGTATCACCGCTACCTTATCCAATCCGTACTGGTTTGTCTGGTGGGCCACCACCGGACTGGTGCTGTTGCTGCAGTCGCAAAAGTTCGGATGGATAGGGCCGGTAGTGTTTTACTTCGGTCACATAATGTCCGACTTTGTATGGTACACCGTGGTTTCGATATTGCTGTGGCAGGGGAAACGGATACTGGTGGGACGCCCCCTGAGAATACTTATGGCCGCATGTGCTCTGTTCTTGATCTATCTCGGCACTACCTTTGTCTTTGACGGCATCTCCGGCAAACTTACCGTGATAATGGGAACATAGAACAGATTGCATTTTCGATCAAGCCGGTAACGGACAATGAACGTCCCTGTGTGCTTGAAATTGTGCGAAGATGGGGAGCAGATTTTGTCGTCAGTCGGGGGCGAAAAATATATCCCGCCGAGATCGAAGGGTTCTATGCTGTTGATGCAACCGACAGAAGAATCGGACTGGTAACCTATGAGATCTCCGGTGATCAATGTGAAATCGTCACGCTGGACGCGTTTGACAGGTTCGCCGGTGCAGGTACGGCACTGCTTGAGGCGGTGTGTGAACATGTTGCAGAACATGGGGTCAGGCGGATGTGGCTTATAACCACCAATGATAATATGGACGCCATCCGTTTCTATCAGCGTCGCGGCTGGACCATCGCGGCGGTTCATGTCAAAGCGATTGAACGGTCGCGTAAGATCTATCCATTGATTCCGCCGATCGGCAACTATGGGATAGAAATACGTGATGGGGTAGAGTTTCAGAAGATGGTTTAGCTATGGCCGGCGTATGTTACGTGCGTCGACACGTAGCGGACAGGGACATCCACGCGAACAAAATGCTCCGACAATAGTCTGAGCAGTCAAGCAGTCAGCATACTATTTCGTGTGAGAGAGAGGGTATCGGTTCAAGTCCGGTATGACAGTTTATAGCTTATAAAGATGATTCCACTGAGTGTCATCCCTGGCCTGACCCGGGATCCATGTGCATTTGTTTTCCGAATGCTGAATCGAGTTCAGCATGACGCGAAATAGAACGGAATAGCGGATCAGGTCAGGTCCGAAACAAAAGGCTGAAGCAAATGACTGGCGCAAGTCATAATGTTTTAACAAAGACACCCGTTTACGAGCCGCCGAGTGTCTCTTTGTAAACTTTAATACGATTGGCGGCGCGTTCGATGGCGGCGCGCACCGACGGCAGATCGATATCGGTTTCACCCTCACCGGCCGAGATCAACCGTTTTTTCTCACGGTCGTAAGCCGCCTGAGCGCGTTCGATGTCGATATCATCGGCAAACTCGGCCGCGTCGGCCAGTAGGGTCGCAACGTTGTTTGATACTTCCAGAAAACCACCGGACACCGCCGCGATCCTGACGTTGTCGTCGGCGTCCCGAAATTCGATCCGTCCCGGTTTCAACGCCGTAATCAATGGGGCGTGATGTGACAAAACACCGAGGTAGCCTTCAGTACCGGGGACGACCAGCGAACGAATCTCCGCATCGTAGAACGTTTTTTCGGGGGTGACAATCGACAGCCGAAACATGTCTGTTTACGCCTTGCCTTTCTCGTGACGTTCGATCACTTCTTCAATGGCGCCTGCCATATAGAAGTCCTGCTCAGCGATATGATCAAGTTCACCTTTGACGATCATGTCGAACCCTTTGACGGTGTCTTCGACCTTGACATAGACCCCCGGCTTGCCGGTGAAGACTTCCGCCACGAAGAAAGGCTGTGACAGGAAACGCTGGATTTTACGGGCCCGCTGTACGGTGAGTTTATCGTCCTCGGAAAGTTCGTCCATACCGAGGATGGCGATAATATCCTGGAGGTCTTTGTAACGCTGCAGAACCTGCTGAACCTCACGAGCCACCCGGTAGTGATCCTCGCCGACCACGGCCGGGCTGAGAATTCGTGAAGTCGAATCGAGCGGATCCACGGCGGGATAGATACCCAGCTCGGCGATCTGACGCGACAACACGGTTGTGGCGTCAAGGTGCGAGAAAGTAGTAGCCGGGGCCGGGTCGGTAAGATCGTCGGCCGGCACATAAATAGCCTGCACCGATGTAATCGAACCGGCACGGGTTGAGGTAATGCGTTCCTGAAGGCCGCCCATCTCGGTGCCGAGGGTCGGCTGATATCCCACAGCCGAGGGCATACGTCCGAGCAGTGCGGACACTTCGGAACCGGCCTGCACGAAGCGGAAAATGTTATCGATGAAAATCAGTACATCCTGGTTGTCTTCATCACGAAAATATTCAGCCATGGTCAGACCGGAAAGCGCGACCCGAAGACGCGCGCCGGGCGGCTCGTTCATCTGTCCGAATACCATGGCGGTTCGTTCGATCACGCCGGACTCGGTCATTTCCAGGTAAAGGTCGTTGCCTTCACGGGTCAGTTCACCGACTCCGCAGAACACTGAGTAACCGCCGTGCTCGGTGGCGATATTGTGAATCAGTTCCTGAATAACGACCGTCTTGCCGACTCCGGCGCCCCCGAACAGGCCGACTTTACCCCCCTTGGCGTAAGGTTCCAGCAGGTCTATAACCTTGATCCCGGTCTCGAACATCTCGGCCTGAGTGGACTGCTCCTCGAAAGAGGGAGCAAGGCGGTGGATCGGGCTGCGTTTGGCATCGGCCGCGATCTCTCCTTTACCGTCGATAGGACGACCCAGCAAATCAAAAACACGTCCCAGACAGGTCTCACCGACCGGCACGGAAATAGGCGCCCCGGTATCGACCGCGGGCATACCGCGCACTAAACCGTCGGTCGAGGCCAGCGACACACAGCGCACGATATTGTCACCGATGTGCAACGCCACCTCAACGGTCAGGTTGATATTCTTCTCATCATCTTTGATGACGATAGCATTCAGGATGTCCGGCAGGGAATCACTGCGAAACTCACAGTCAACCGTCGCGCCGATAACCTGAACAACTTTCCCGATATTTTCCGCCATGAAATTAACTCCGTTATATCAATAAACTCTTTTTCAAAATTACTATCCCTTGAGCGCTTCGGCTCCGGAGACAACCTCCAGCAGCTCCTTTGTAATCTGCGCCTGGCGGGCTTTGTTATATTCAAGGGTCAATGCCTGAATCATTTCACCGGCATTGGTGGTCGCGGCGTTCATGGCAATCATGCGGCTGCCGTGCTCGCTGGCGAATGAATCGGCCAGGGCGGTGACCATCTTGGTCATGGCATAGCCGGGCATGAGTGCGGCATAAATCTGTTCGGCGTCCGGTTCGAAAATATATTCACCGCTGCC
>JAJRTA010000210.1 GCA_024278515.1 Candidatus Zixiibacteriota bacterium | reverse complement strand
AGTTGATCAAACTTATATTCCCAGGTAGCGGTGCGGCCGTCGACCGAGGTAGCGTTGGATTCGATAATCTCCCCCGGGAAGGTCACCACGAATCGCATATAGTGGTCCTTCGCCCTTTCCGCCATATCTTTCATACTTTCAGAAAACTGTTCCAGCCCCTCGACAAACTCGGCGGCCATAGGGTCGTCGGGGATTTCTTCCTCGTCCTCGGAATCACCTGAATATTGGTCAATATCATCCGGCCAGTATTCGGAGTCGGAATCGATATCGCCGTATTCACCGGAGGAAGTTGCCTCGACAGCCGCATCTTCGAAAGGACGATAAAACAACCAGGTGCCGTCCGCCTGTTTTGTCATCAGCGGTTTTTGCTGCTCTTCCGGTTCTGCTCCCGGTTCGCCGCCCATTTCGTTATCCTCGCTCGATACAGCGTCATAGGCGATATAGAGCTTGTTGATATCGGTGAACGTGAACTTCATATCCCATATTTGCATATCATCTGTTTCCGATGTTTCATACGAGACAAGTTTGACCTCGTCACCCTCGGCCGCCAGGACCTCTTCGATATCCGCCTTTTTGAACATCATATCCTTCGGGTCGGTCGGAAAATCGGTCTCCTCCGGCATCATTTTAGCCATCTGCTCATACATCGCCTTCATCTGTTCAAGGTAGGCTTTCTCGACGGCAAAATGCAGTTGCGCGGTTCCCGAAAGATCATCGTTGATTACCAGCGTCTCCTCAGAATCGAAACAACCGGCCACAAACAGCAGGGCCATCATACAGATACCGATCAATGCTTTTCTCATAATTTTTCTCCTGTTTCAACAAGTAGCGGATTTTCGGTAATGTTTTATATTTTATCTTCATTGATTTATTTTTTACGTGTAAGCCTTACCGGGCGCTGTGTTTTCTCAACATGCGGCAATATCATAGTGATAAATTAGCCGTTTGGCAAGCAGCGCACAAGGCGGTTTTTTGTCGAGACCGGTCCCTGCCGGGAAGTGAAAACATGAACGATTTCGCCGATAACAGGGGTATGTCCAGGATTGAAAAAGTAGTCAGAACCGAGGGTCACCTGATCGATTCGGGATTGATGCGCCGGATTTTCGATACGATCATTTCCGACGGGGGAGAGTTCGAGATCATCAGGTTCGATATCGGGCGCAACAATGATGAATTTTCCCGCGCCAGTCTGAAAATTGCCGCCCCGGATACGGTGGCCATTAATACGATCCTGCTGAAGTTGTCGGCTCTCGGCTGTATGGTCGATGAAGAAGAACCGGTTCGTTTAGGCGAATCTCCCGCCGACGGTGTTGTCCCGCCCGATTTTTACAGCACGACCAACCAGACTACCGAGATTCATCACGATGGCCGCTGGATCCCGGTTGAGAATCTCCGCATGGATGGTGTGATCGTGGTTGAGGAACACCGGGCGTGGGTGAAAAAGTTTCGTGATGTACGCAAGGGGGACAAAGTGGTGCTGGGGCTTTCCGGTATCAAAGTGAAACCGGAATACGCCAAACGGGATCGTGATGATTTCGGGTTCATGTCCGGGGAGGTATCCAGCGAACGCAAAGTGCGGCTGGCTGTTGATCGAGTAGCCGAGGTGATCGGCGGCAATTCGAAACGTGTCGCGGTAGTGGCCGGACCGGTAGTAGTGCACACCGGCGGCGCGCCCGACCTCGCCCGGTTGATCAGTCATGGCCGGGTTCACGCCCTGCTCGGCGGCAATGCTCTGGCCGTACATGATATAGAAGCCGCCCTGTACGGCACTTCGCTGGGCATCAATCTGAAAACGGGCAAGCCGGTCGAGATGGGCCACCGCAACCATCTCAGGGCGATCAACGAAGTCCGGCGCGCCGGATCTGTCGCCGGACTGGTGACCGAGGGAGTGCTGACTTCCGGTATCATGTTTGAGACGGTGCAATCGAGTACGCCGTTCTCATTGGCCGGGTCGCTTCGTGATGACGGTCCCTTGCCGGACACGATAACCGACATGAACAAAGCGCAGGAACACCACGCCGAGCTGTTGCAGAATATTGATGTGGTGCTGATGCTTTCTTCGATGTTGCACTCGATAGCGGTCGGCAACATGCTCCCGGCGCGGGTGTTGACAGTCTGTGTTGATATAAATCCCTCGGTGGTTACCAAACTCAAAGACCGCGGATCGCTTCAGACTATCGGGGTCGTTACCGATGTCGGCCTGTTTTTGCATCTTCTGGCCGAACGACTGGTCAAAGGCAGGTAGCTTTCCCGCCTGAAGAGATACCCCGATTCTTCTTCTTGTTATTTTGTCCATCCTGTCCGGGTCCGAAATCTTCCCCGGGTTTCATTAATCCGATACCGAAAAATCCCTAAAAACATAGTGTTTTCAGGCTTTTTTACGCGTATAATATAGTGAAGATAATGCAGCCGGTACTCACCGGATTTAACGAGAAGAATGTTATGAGTATGCGAAGACTATCCATAAGCTGGATTGTACTCAAGCTGTCGGCATTCATGGTTCTTGAGTTATTATTACGGCAGGGACTTTTGTCCAGATGGCAGGACAACAATCTTCCGGCGTTCATCGCAGACTCGGGATGGGGTGGGTTAATTGTTCTCGCCTATGTGTTTTGGTTGTGTGTCGAACCAGTTATTAACGGGATTGCCTTACTGATCAAAGACCGCCCGGTTCTGCTGAAGCACAGCTAAAGGCTGGCGGCAGCCTCCGACATAGCTTCATCATATCCTGAAAGGGGTTGGTCTGCTTCTTTGGCTTAATACTTCTTCGAGTGTGATCACTGTCAGGGGACAGGATTCCCTCCCTGCATGGGAATGGCTTTTGAAGTCGGCGTACGTCGCGTGCGCCGTCACGTAGTGGACAGGAACACCCTTATGACTTTAGTAACGGTGTAAGATCAACCGGATCAATTTACAGAATATCCCTCAACAACTCCTCACGCGGAGAGGGGATGACCTCGGTGTTGACCAGCATCCCGGCTCGTGAAATAACCTCACGACCCGCCTCGACAGCCGAGCGTACCGCTCCCACCGGACCGGTGAGAGTGACAAATGCTTTACCGCCGATGGCCATAGCCAGACGTATTTCAATCAGTTTCACCTCGGCCGCTTTTGCCGCCGCATCGGCTCCTTCGATCAACGCCGCCACCGAAAACGATTCGATAATACCCAGAGCGTCGAGTTTGTCCACATCAGTCGAAGCAGACATGGCCGGGAAAACATCCGGGTGCACGTTGGGAATGATAAACGAATCTATCACTGTTTCCTGCCCGTGGTTCTCGCCCGCTTCGACCGAGGCTTTCACCGCCTGCACATCACCGGCGACAAGATTGATAAACTTTCCGGAGCAGATCGTGCGGCTGAGCACCAGCTCCACCGCCGCTGCCTTTATCATAGCATCCGCCGAACCGATACCACGGGCGATGGAGCTGAACTCGATCAAGCCGATTGCGTTGTAGGTCATATTCTATGCGCTCTCGATTCTTATCTCTTCGCCGACATGGGTCACGCGACCATCGATCGACGCATGAAGGGTTGCGCCGATCTTTCCTTTCGGTATCGCGCCGATCTTCTGACCAGCCGTGACCGTATCACCGGTTTTGACCAGCGGCACGGCAGGGTATCCGAAATGTTGTTTCAAAGGTAGCACGACCTGCTTCGGTTGGAAACCGTTTTCTGTATATTCAGCCGGACGGTTGTACGGCATTAAGCCGAGCTTTCGGGTGAGCCGTTTAATCGATACTTTCCGATCAGCCTGCAACGGGTGGGCCGCCAGAGGCCGATCGGGCGGCGTGTAAGGGAGATTTTTTACCCGTATGTTCACTTTCGACCGCACACAGGCCTGTTTCGGATCAAGATCCTCGGGACAGGCAAACAGCGAACAAAGATTGCACTCGCAGCAGTTGATCGCAAATTTGCTCCAGAAGTCCGCTTTCTCACCGGCAAACCCGAGCGTACGCATGACTTTGTGCGGCTCGATCTCATAGCCGAGAAGATACCGCGGGCAAAACTCCGTGCAGTAAGTGCATTGATCACACGCGGACTGACCGATCTTTTTTATCTCCGGAAGCGACTGGTTACGTCGTCGAATCAGAATATGTTCACGCGGAGGCACGATATACCCGCCGGTGGTTTTGGTCACGGGTGAGGAAAGGTCGGTTACCAGTGTTCCCATCATGGCCCCGCCTTCAAGCAGGGCGACCTCGCCGTCAAATGAAGGCCCGTCGGCCAGCCGTAATAACTCCCCGGCTGAAGTACCGATCGGTACTTTAAGCGTGATCGGTTTGTTTACCGCTCCGGCAATGGTGACAAACTTCTCGGTCAGCGGTTTGCTCTCGGCGGCGTTGGCGACATTCAGGAGTGTTTCGACGTTGGAGACGACACATCCGACATCGACCGGATAGCCGCCGTACGGGATCAAGCGTTGAGTCGCTTCATACACGAGGACATATTCATCACCGGCCGGATAATAGTCGCCCATTTCGAAAATCTCGAATCCGGAGTTGCCGAAAACCCGTCGGAATTGTCCGATGGCTTCGTGGTTTTTCGCTTTGATGCCGAGTATTTTTCGCGATGCTCCGACTGAATCCGAGACAAGCTCCATGCCCTTTTTCACATGCTCCGGGAAATGAAGCATCAGCTCTTTATCTTTGTAGAGAAGGGGTTCGCATTCAGCGCCGTTGGCCAGCAGAATTTCAACGTTGACGTCGAATTTAACATACGCCGGAAACCCGGCCCCGCCGGCTCCGACCACTCCCGCTTCCTTAACCTGTTCGACTAACTTGTGCACGCGGACAAATCCGTTTGTTGTCTGATTCAGCTAACCGGCAGATATTCTGATTTGCCGGTCTGAAACCGGTCAATAATCGCCGTCGGCCTCAAGTTGTTCCGCTTTGCGGTTGCTCAGACGTTCCAAAATCCCGCCGGAACGAACAACGATATAGACGATCGCCACAATCGCCCCGAGGCCGATCACCGCGGCAACGATATAGTACCATTTAAGATTGCGCATAATATTTATTCCTAAGTTTTTTGTAACGACTTTTTGAACGACACTTTGTCGGGGTCCAGTTCTCCTTTGTACAACTCAGGTTTCACTTCGTATTCATCTATTATTCCGATCACCGCCGCCTCGATTGAAGAGTCTTCCCTGCCCACAGCCAGCCTCGCCGCCCGGCCATAGGCCACCATAACCAACTCGCCGTCACCGGCGCCGAGAATATCGGCCACCACGACTGTGTCGGTGTTGGGTTCTTTCTCAAGGTTGTACGGCTGAATGATCAGAAATTTCATGCCCTCGGTGTTAACCGTCTTACGTGTGGCCCATAAAGAACCAACTACTCTGCCTATAAACATATCGTTCAATCCATATCTATGACGCGTCGGATAGCGTCGATTAACTGCTGTTTGTTTGCTTTCGATATCTCACGGCCTTTGAGATGGATCCGCGTGAGTTTACGGGCCACCTTGCGAAGTTCGGCTACGGTCATGCTGTCGAAATCTCGCGCCTCCATAAAATCGACCGCCTTTTTTCCGGGTGCGGGTGTTGTTGCCGCCGTTCCCGTGCCAGACGGCATCCTCGGTCGGGGCCTCGGGGGGCCGTCGTAGCTTAACGGGGGACGGTCATCATCGGGGCGGAACTGCGAGTTGTATGCTTTGGTCGGCATCAGCGGTTCCAGGCCGTCATCCGGGTTCGGAATCACATGCACCGCGATCAATTCGCCGATTCGTTCCACAGCTCTGGCCCCCGCTTCCACCGCCGCCTGGACCGCCCCAAGCTCTCCCTCGATCCGAATAAGCATCATACTGGATCCGGTGTACTCCACCGATCCGACCACAACCGCCGCCGCCTTGGCGGCAGCATCGGCAGCTTCGATTATACTAACCAAGCCACGGGTTTCAATGAGGCCTAAGGCGTATCTGGACATCACTTAAGAATACAGCATCACACGGTAAAAGTAAACTCATAGCATCATGTAACAGGGCAAAAAAAAGGGCGGCGTTTCAGAGAGCCCGTTGAACCACCGCCCCGAGATCAATGACCACCCGCACTCCCCTCGAATGCGGGTGGCCTGTCCTCAGAGAAAAGAACATCCAAGCACATTTTACAGCGCTCAGGGAGCAAAAATGACAACATAAGAATAAGCAAGACGAATGCCAAAGATGCCGCGCCCCGTCAGCTTCAACAGTATCTGGTTGTATCACAGGCGGTTAGTCGGTAAATCTTTATTCTTTCCATATTTTCTGAGCTTGTCGATTCGTATATTTGTACGAACCGCGGACGAAAAAATGCGGTAAGCACTTGTAGTACAAGTACTTACCGCAACCAAGGAGTAAACTTTGAAATCGTTGTACGATACGATTGCCGGAACGATCGGCCGGTTCAACCGTTCATTCGACCGGCGGGTCGACCGGCGTGATGCGAAAACCACGCCATCGCCATCAGGCGAGGGAGTGATCGTTCGCCGTACCGCGCTGTCGATAAGTCCTAACTGGCCAGTCCGGTGTCCAGGCTGATATCGTATCGTTTCAGCTTCGTACGCACGGTAGCCTCGTGGATACCAAGCATACGGGCCGCCTCGGACTTATTGCCGCCGGCGGCAATCAACGCCTCCATGATCAGCCGTCGTTCGAATTGTTCTACACGTTCAAACAGCGTACTGCCGGGGAGGGTCGATTCGACATTGAACAACGTTCGCGACAACTCGGTCAAATCTTTGTCGGCGGCCATATCGGCCATAACTTCCATTTGTTTGACCTTGTTGATCAGCTCCCGCGTGTTGCCGGGCCAGTCGTATGCGACAAACTGACGCACCAGTTCCATCGGCGCTTTCTGACCGGCCTTGAGCAACTTACGCTCGACAAGAAAATGTTTCAAAAGTACCGGGATATCTTCCTTACGTTCACGCAGGGCCGGTATTCTGAAAGGCATTCCGGACAGTCGATAGTACAGGTCACGACGGAACTCACCGCGCTCGACCATCGCCTCGAGGTCCTGGTTGGTCGCCGCCACCAGTTTGATATCGATGCGGATCGACTCGGTCGAACCCAGCGGTTTGACCTCATTACTTTCCAGAACGTTGAGCAGTTTTGTCTGGAGATGCATCGGCATATCACCGATTTCGTCAAGCAGCAGGACGCCGCCGTTGGCGGCCACGAACAATCCCTGCTTTTTCGTTTCGGCTCCGGTAAAGGCGCCGCGTTCGTAACCGAACAGCTCGGATTCCAGAAGAGAATGCGGTACTGAAGCGCAGTTTATAGCCACAAACGGTTTGCCCGGCCGGACCAACTGATGGTAATATTTCGCCATCCGGTCTTTACCTACACCGGTCTCACCGGTCAACAGCAGGGGCAGGTCGGCCCGTCCGATAGCCTCGAGACGTTCTTTGAATTCGATAATCTCGACGCAGTTGGTCAGATAATCGTAGTCGTCCTCGACTGTGTTCTTACCACGATTCGGGGCATTATCCGGGTACTCGATCGATGCGATCAGAGCTTCGACCTCGCGACGCCGGGTTTTCAGGTTGCGGCGGGAATAGAACTCCTCAGCCCGAAACAGATAGTTGAGCCTCCGCCGGGGCGGGAACAAATCAGAACTTCCGGCGGCAACCAGTATTTCGGCCAGCTCGTATCGCACGCCGGTAGCTTCAGCCAGTTCAATCGCCTCAAGGTACAGCCCGGTGGCTTCATCGGTGCAGTTCTCCGCCTCAGCTATACATGCGGCGATTTTACACAATGCTCCAATCTCCACGTGGTCATTCGCCTTGTTCGCGACAATAGAAGCCCGCGAATGATAGCGCCGGGCGGTGCGGTAGTTGCTCAGGCGGATATACAACTCCGCCAGATGACGCATTATCCGCCCGCCGAGCGTGGTGCCAGGGGCGGTTCGTTCGGCGATTTCCAACGCCTTTTCGAGCGTTGTGCGCGCTTCGTCAAGACGACCTGTCCGGTAGCGCAATTCACCCAGATAGCTCAGGCAGATTGCTTCATCGCGCGGCTGATTGAACTCGACAGTGCCCGGCAGAGCCGCTTCGAGGGTTTCCTCAGCCAGTGAGTATTCCCCTTTCAGAAGCTGCACATAGCCCAGAGCAATGCCGGCCCTGGTCGATTCTTCCCAGTCGCCCAGTTCGCCTGATATATCGATGTTCATTCTGAGATACTTTTCCGCTTCCTCAAAATCACCGATAAATGTATGGAGACGGCCGATGTTACCGACCATGTAAGCAATCTTGGTACGATCACCCAGACGTTTGGCGATATCGATGGCATCCATCAGATTGGTCAAAGCGTTCTGGTATTCGTGCCGATTGTAGAAATGTCCGGCCAGGAGGTTCAGCACCCGCGCCTGACCTTCCAGACAATCATTGCGTCTGAAAATAGATTCTGCGTCACGTAAAGCCTTTTCCGTTTCCTTCAATTCACCCAATGATCGTGTGATCCTCGCCAGAGTCAGAAATATCTCGGCCAACTGAACCGAGTCACCATTTTCGGCAACTTTGTTCTGGGCCAGTCGGGCAAGCCGCAAAGCGGTGGAGTGTTTGTCGAGGGAAAGATAGGCTTTGGCGACCTGGTGCAGGACAGATCCTGCCCACGCTCCGCCGGCGGTATCGAATGTATCACGGTTTGTTTCGTAATACCGAACCGCGCCGGCGAAATCCCGCTTTTCAACTAATGACGTCAGATAATACGCCATTGCATCGCGAAATTCAATGCCAACCGGTTTTTCCTTCGACATTATTGGAGGCCTCCTGTAGTCTGAGTTGTCGGTTCAGGGGATTCGACTTCTTTAACCTGGTTACCCACGAAGTAATCTGCTTTGACATCGGTCTTTATCCCGATGTTATGCGTGGCCAGCCATTTGAACACAAACTGGGTTATGATTACATCAATAGGAGTCCAGCCGGAATTGATGCTTCCGCCGATACCACCCGGATTACCCGGTCCGGCCTGCGAATCACCGCCCCAGGTATGGTCATCACCAGTGGACGGATCAACATAGCCGACCGGAACTGAGCGTGAGAAAGCCTCACCACAGACAGCCACCAGCAACGCCAGACAAAGCGTCGCTACTACGATTGCGCGTTTCATTGTAACACTCCTTGGTATGAGTTATGGAAAGACAACTTAACAGTCACCTATATATGGCGGGGTAGGCGGAATGAGGTTAGCCTAATATAGCCCTTGTGCATCCCACCCTCATTTCCAAAGTATCCTGTAACACATTGTTTGTCAAGGAGTTTTTGATGCGTGCCGCGACGATGGCGGAGCGCGGCTTTTACTGGTGAGTGTGCTATGACATGATAACGGTGAAAAACTCATCTGCCGTTTCACCGGCTATTGGCGGGGGAGAACAAGTTATCTGTAGTCCTCTGTCAGATCCTTCAGGAAAGTGATGCCGACAAAGTATCTTTACACGGGGGGATGAAATAAAAAATACGCCACCAGGGATTCGAACCCCGGACCCGCTGATTAAGAGTCAGCTGCTCTACCAACTGAGCTAGTGGCGCACACAAATACTAACCGGCTTCAGACCTGACTGCCGGTTTAATAATCATAATACAAAGAGCTATCGACTCGCAGCGTTGAGCTTTTGAATCGCGCCCAAATATAACGGCATGTAACTCTGACGCAAGTATTTTTGCCTTACAGGCAGATTATGCCGCCAGAACATGGGGAGTTTCCATATTCCGGGCAGATGGTTTACAGTATGCATGTCCAGCCTGTCAGGAGGTAGTTATACCGTGGAAGAAAACAAATACTACAGATGAGCGAATAATGAAGTTTATTGTTGTGCGTGGTGGTTGTCCAGTCTGCCGCCTGTTCAGAGCTACAACTGTACCGACTCCAATCACAGCAGTTAAACCGGACAACTTCTTAACTTCGATGGTGCTGCGCTGAGCAGATGGGGGAGAGTTAAAAAACTAAATCGCTGTGCAGACGTACGCAGCGTACGAAACGAGGAATGTCAGATTAAATCTTAACTTTTACAGTTTCAACCAAGCCCGGCGCGTCGGCTCACTTCTTTGGTTTGCAGAAAGGCCTAACAACCGAATAACATAATAACATAAAGAGGAAATGGAGCTATTTACCACACGTACCTGATCGGGTGAAGTAATCCAGCTCCTTTGTCCGGGGAAAAAATCAACCAATAACCGGTTCGGTCAGATGGTACTTTTCGATCCGGCGGCGGATGGTCGATTCGCTGATGCCCAGCATACGGGCCGCCGCGGTACGGTTCCAGCCGCATGATTTAAGCGCCCGCACCGTACGGTCACGTTCGGATTCAGTCATCTCGGCCAGCTCGATCATGCGGTCGATATCATCCCAGCCCATGGTGAACAGCCGACGCACCCGACCCTGAAGTTCGCGAACATTGCCGGGGTAATCCTGAAGCGACAGCACTGAAGCCAGGCGCAAAACACCATCACGGTTGCCGTTCTGCCTGAATCCGACTTCTTTCAGAAAATACTCGACCAGGGGGACTATATCCTCGCGCCGCTCCGACAAAGGCGGCAGGGTCAGAGGTATCTCGTTCAGCCGGTGGTACAGATCGACCCGGAAATAACCGTCGCGCATACGCGCTTTCAGATCGTGGTTGGTGGCCGCAATCAGCCGGAAGTTCACCTTCCTGGATT
>JAJRTA010000209.1 GCA_024278515.1 Candidatus Zixiibacteriota bacterium | reverse complement strand
GGTGGAAGGGTTGGTGGCGTTGCGTTCGTCGCTTGATCAGGTCGGGCAGAACATGAACGAACGGCTGGCCGAAGGAACCGGGGCGATTGACAAACGACTGGAACTGCTGGTCGATATCGAGCGTCGCCTCGGACAGTTGAAAACACAGGCCGAGAATATCGAGGCGGTCGGCAGGAATATCCAGTCGCTCTCCGACCTGTTGAAACCGCCCAAACTGCGCGGCGGGCTGGGGGAGATGCTTCTTGAAAATCTCCTGTCACAGATTCTGCCGTCTTCGATGTTCGACACCCAGTACAAATTTTCCTCGGGCAAACGGGTTGACGCCGTGGTCAAAATGGCCGACCGGCTGTTGCCGATCGATTCCAAGTTTCCGCTGGATTCATTCCAGCGGATCAGCGATGACGCCGAATCGACCTCAGCCCGCAAAGAGTTTATCCGCACTCTTAAAAAACATGTCGATGATATTTCCGATCGCTATATCCAGCCGGCTGAACATACGACCGATTTTGCCCTGATGTATATTCCCTCGGAGGCGGTTTACTATCATTTTGTCGCTGAGTCGCCGGAGGAAGGGTTTGAGTACGCTCTTTCGAAAAATGTCATCCCCAGTTCACCCGGTCATCTGTACGCCTTTATCGCGTCACTGGCTTCATTGTATGCTCAGATCGGACTGAGTGGTGACAGCCGTAAGCTGCTGGCCGGGCTGAATGATATCGGTGAATCGATATCAAAACTAACTAACCTGCACGATCGGATGGAAGGCTCGGTGCGTTCATTTACCAGCTCCCTGAGTCACAGCCGTGATGAGATCGGCAAGATTACCACCAAACTGGAACAGTTGCGGGAACCGCCAGGAGCCGAACCGTCTGTTGCTCCTGGTTCTGAGCGCGACGACTGAGCACCGGGTTTCGGGTGGTAGGTTTGTCAGTTTTCAGATTCTGAAACAGACCGTCTCCCCTACTCATCCCTGATCTGCAAATTGATCTTACGCTCCTTCAGGTGTCCGATAAAACGCCGGGGATCGACCACCAGCTCCTGCGGTTTCACGCCGCGCGCGGTAATCTCGCCCGAAGCAGCCATCCGGGCCACAATCGAAGCAGGAAACGCCGTCATCCGCATCATGGCGGTCAGTGATGTTTTGCTCTCCTGACGGTCGATGATTTCATAGGTACGGGTCTTGTCTTCACCGCCGATCTGTCCTTCGACTGTTATCCGCACCAGCACCAGATCGAGATCGTCAAAACTGAGCGAACGTTCCAACACCGCCTTGAAAACCGACCGCGGCTCCACCGATACTCCGTCAACTTCGATCTTCTGCCGCGATCCCAGGCCGATTTCGAGCATCGGACGAAACATGGCGCAGTGACCGGGATAACGGATTGTCTTGTAGTCAAGAAAGTCGATCCGGCCAAGATAGCTGTCCGGCAAAGTCGATGTTCCCCCCGAAGTATAGAACGCCTCGAGTTTGCCGATACCGTCGAACTGCAAAAGTTCCACCCCGGTCATAGGGTTAACTGTTTTCTTCTGCCCTCCCTCCAGAATAATACACGGCTCCCAGTATTCATTGATCAGTCCTTCGGCTGAGAAAACCATCATGTAATTCAGCGGCGGGCGCGGCGACTGGGGCAGACCGCCGACCCGTATTTTCATCGAATCGACCTTGTCGAATCTTTTCATTGCGTCGGCGGCCAGCACCGCCACCATCCCGGGAGCGAGGCCGCAGTCCGGGATGATGATAACACCGGCCTGTTCGGCTTCGTCGTTCAGTTGCAGCTGGGAACCGACGATGTCGTTATTGCCGCCGAGATCCACGAGGTGGCAGTTTGCCTTGATTGCGGCCCGGGTCAGGTTCAGATTGTAGCGGTAGGGTACGCATGAAATTGCCGCATCGTACCCTTTCAGCGCTTCAGCGGCCGCGACTTCATCGTCGGCATCGAAAGTACCCGGTTTCCCTTTGCCATAGGCGTATTTCGAACTGATCTCCTTCGCGGCCTGTTCATCTACATCGAAAATCCCGATCGCTTCGACTTCTTCATTTTGGGCAAGATCAAAGGCGGCGGCGCGGCCCATCAGACCGGCGCCTATCACGGCTAATCTCATGTGACAATCTCCTTTAGTCAATCAGGCGCCTAATATAAGCGAGCTGGTCGATTTGACTAAACAATTTCAGAGCTGCCTGCCTCTTTTTTGAAGAGTGCTTTACTTATCACTGAGCCTGCCGATACAAACAATTAGCTGTTAGATTTTATAATTCAAGGGCCGGGGTATAGGTGTGACCAGCCAACTCGCAGACAAATCGATCCTGACAGAGGAGTTGCTGAAAGAACTTAAGATATTCGAGGAGCTTAAGCCGTTTATAAGTCTATGCCTGTCATTGAACCATGATCTCAACAACCCGCTGGCCGGTATACTTGGTTATGTTGAATTTCTGCTTGAAGAGTCGGACCAGTTGTCTGAAGAACATCAGGAGTTCATAAAGCAGATCAACAAATGCGCCGAGCGGATGAAAATGATCATTGATAATTTATGCGAGGCGAAGATTGCCTTGGCCCGGGGAATCGATCTGAAACAGATTGTGGCCGCTTACTCTATAGGCGATAATAAATCAAAGTAGCTGATTTACTTTCCGAATAAGCCACTCGATCGAAACCGCCCCCAGAAACAACACCAAAAGCCAGAGCTGCCCCCATAATAGATGCTCACTGTGGCTGATTACCGTGACCGGTGTCAGGTCCAGCGACCTGACCGCCCGATCAAACTCGGTTACCGGATATGCCTTCCCCCCCGCTTTGGAAGCAAGCGCTTTCAGACCGGCGGCATTGCCCGTTTTATCCAGCTCCTCCAATGAAAACGCTTCGACCAGAATCTTGCCGGTTTCGCTTTTCAGTTTGCCCTGCGATGTTTCAAACCGGGCGTTATACTGATAATTACCGGGCGGCAGATTTTCGAACTC
>JAJRTA010000208.1 GCA_024278515.1 Candidatus Zixiibacteriota bacterium | reverse complement strand
CCCGTGTAATACCTGCCATGTGGTTCCGCAGTCGGTTCTGGAGAATGGTCACCTTGGTGTGGATTCGGTGGCCGAGATTACCTGGGCCGGAATCGCCGGAGCGCAGTCGTTGTGGGACCGTTTACAGGCGACTTGTGAACTGACCTACTGTCACGGCAACTTCACCGGCGGCAACTCAGCTAACAGTCCGGTGTGGACCTCTTCCGGTCAGGCCGATTGCGGTTCCTGCCATGATGCCGGGAGCAATCCGGTCAGTCTTGGCTGGAAACATGAGTTCCATGTCGGCACGGCCGGCCTAGACTGTACCGAGTGTCATAACAGTGTTGTCGACGCACAGATGAATATTACGGGACTCTCGTTGCATGTCGACGGCAACGTGGATACGCTTACCCGGGATCAGGCGGTTTGTGATGTTTGCCATGCGCAGGGTGTGACGTACTGTACTGTCTGTCATGGAGGGACCGATAATCAGACCGGCGCTCCGCCTGTCGGAATCCACGGGGAAACATCGACCGGCAGTGTGGCGGTCGGCGCGCACACCTCGCATGTGGAATCCGGCCCCCTGTCCGGAGCTATCGACTGTACGGAATGCCATATCAAGCCGCTGGCCGCGGTGGACCCCGGTCATTTCGGTGTCGATTCTGTGGCCGAAGTTACTTTCGGCACATTGGCCGGAAATCAATCAACCTGGAACCGAACCAGCGAAACCTGCTCGCAGACCTATTGCCACGGTAATTTCCCCGGTGGTGAAACGACCAATGTTCCGGTGTGGACATTTTCCGGTCAGGCAACTTGCGGTTCATGTCACGATGTCGGTTCGCAGCCTTCAAAATTGCTGTGGAAACACCAGTTCCATGTTGAGACTATTGCTCTCAGCTGTGGAGAGTGCCATTCCCAGGTCTTTGATACTTTACTCAATGTTATTAATCCTTCCCTTCATGTTAATGGTGTCGCCGATACGCTGACCCGTGATGAACAGGTATGTTTTGATTGTCATGGTTCCGACGCCGGCAGTTGTACTTCCTGTCACGGCGGACTCGATAACCAGACCGGTGCGCCTCCTGCAGGTATTTCAGGTGAAACGACCACTTCGGATATAGTGGTCGGCGCTCATACTATCCATCTTGCGGGTGGCCCTCTATCGGCCGGGTTCAGTTGTTCGGAGTGTCATATAGTGCCCCAGGCCTGGGACGATCCGGGTCACATCGGCCCGGACTTTATTGCTGAAATTACGTTTGGACCTCTGGCCGAGGCGGGTGGTACGACTGCCTCCTGGACCCGGGCTGATACCGTATGCTCAAATGTTTACTGCCACGGCGCATTCGCAGGCGGCAGTGGTTCCAACTCGCCGCTATGGACTGCGTCGAATCTTTCACTTTGCGGAACCTGCCACGATGTCGGTACGAACCCGGACCTTCTCGGTGGTCAGCACAAGAAACATGTAGCCAAAGAGAATATAGAATGCTATCAGTGCCATGCTTCCGTTGTTGATGCCGGGCTGAATATAGTCGGCAAGTGGCTCCATGTAGACGGCGGTGTATCAGTTGTTTTCTCTTCCGGGCAGGGCACCTACGCCAACGGACAATGTTCCGGCGTCGGCTGTCATGGTACTGAAAGCTGGTAGTCGAACAAATATAATCACATTGCGGTAGCCCGGCCAATTCAGGTAATCCGGCTGAACATATCCACATAGGCATATCGGTGTTGCAATAGTGTTCTCGCGAACCCGCCGCTCTGTTTGCACGTGCGGGTGGTACGACTGCTGATATTTCCGGTTTGAATAGAACATTCTTTGCCGGAGCGGACACGGGGGATTTTTTATGACTGAAAATACTTCAAATTATGATATTCCGGTTGCCAGACAGCCGGATTTATGTTTATTATCCTGCGGATATTGGATTAGTGGATTGAAATAGTCTACGGTACGACAACGGAAAATGAAGGCAAGTACTGACCGCACAGTCAGCCCCGAGACGAAACTTAGCTGTTATCACTGCGGACTGGACTGTCCCGATGGCAGCAATGATTTGGGTGACAAGCATTTTTGCTGTTCCGGCTGTCGTGCGGTTTATCTGTTTCTGACCGAGAACGGCCTTGACAACTATTACAGTAAAGATCCCGCTCCGGGAGTCCGTCCTCGGCCGGAAAGTGTTGATTCCCGGTTTGCTTATCTGGATAATCCCGAGGTGGTCTCGAGGTTGTCGGATTACTCAAGCGACAGACGTTGTCGTATCCGTTTGAACATTCCGCAAATACATTGCGCTTCCTGTATCTGGCTTCTGGAGAATCTCGGGCGTATAAACCCGGCTGTTCTCAGCAGTCGTGTTGATTTTCCGCGTCGAGAACTTAATGTCCTTTTCGACAATAGCGCTCTCAGTCTGCGCGGACTGGTGGAGCTTTTGTCCCGTATCGGCTACGAACCGTTAATCAGCAACGAAAACCTCGACGAAACGACAGCCCCTGATCACAACCGGGAACTTTACATCAAGACCGGTATAGCCGGATTTTGCTTCGCCAATATAATGCTCTTGAGCTTCCCGGAATATCTTGCCGGGTCTGCTGACTCATCCACCGAGCTGGAGTCGGTTTTTCGCATTCTCTCACTTATCCTGGCGCTGCCGGTACTCTTGTACGCGGCCACCGGTTACTTCAGGTCCGCCTGGTACGGATTGCTGCAACATCGTCTGAACATAGATGTCCCGATCGCTCTGGGGATGATCATACTGTTCGGTCGCAGCAGTTATGAGATTATTTCCGGTATCGGAGCCGGATACCTGGACTCGTTCGCCGGATTTACCTTCTTTTTGCTTTTGGGCAGACTGTTTCAACAGAAAACATACGGGCGCATGTCGTTTGAACGAGACTACCGTTCTTTTTTCCCGGTCGCGGTTATGAGAAAGGCCGGCGATCACCTGCAACCGGTTACGCTCGACAAGCTCGAAATCGGGGACCGGGTTGTGATCCGCCACCGCGAGCTGATCCCCGCCGACGGTGTTGTCGCGGAAGGGCGCGCCATAGTGGACTACAGCTTTGTGACCGGTGAATCGGAGCCGGTAGAGATCGGCGCCGGTGAGACTGTTTTGGCCGGTGGCCGTCAGATTGGTTCGGCGATGGAGCTGATTCTTACGAGGAAAGTATCCAACAGCTATCTGGTGAGTCTCTGGAGCAACGGCTCTATCCATGAGCAGGATACGAAGTCGGTTTCATCGCTGGTGGACCGGGTAGCAGTGTGGTTTACTGCGGCGGTTATTCTTATCGCCCTCGGCGCCGGCCTGGTCTGGATGAAAACAGATATTGGGATGGCTGTCAACGTAACCACTGCTGTGTTGATAGTGGCTTGTCCCTGCGCGCTGGCGTTGGCCGGTCCGTTCGGTTTCGGTACTGCCTTGCGCCTGATGGCGCGTAACATGTTCTTTGTCCGTGATACCGCTGTGGTAGAAAAGATGTCGACAATCAACAGCATCTTGTTCGACAAGACAGGTACGCTGACCAGTTCCGTGAGTGACCGGATTGAGTTTGTCGGTGCAGAGTTAACCGAGCGAGAGAAACAGATGGTGGCGTCGCTGGCCTACAATACAGTACATCCGCTGGGGAAAGCGCTGATAACTGTGTCCGAAGATTCGACGGTTCTGCCTGTCGAAAACTTTGTCGAACATCCCGGCCGCGGCATGGCGGGTGTAGTTGACGGTCGGTATCTGCGCATGGGTAATGCTGCCTTTATCGGCGCGGACAGATCGTTATCTCAGGACAGTAACAGCGAGAACAGTGAAGTATGGCTGTCTGTCGATGATGCTATTCGTGGACGTTTCATTTTTCCGGAAACGTTTCGACCCGGGATTGACTCGATGGTGGCTGATCTTGCCGTTGATTATGAACTGATGATTACCAGCGGTGACACGCCCCGTGAGCGTCAGAAACTTCGAGCCATTCTGGGTGACCATGTGACGATGGAGTTTGAACAATCTCCACACGATAAGCTGTCGAAGGTGAAAAGACTTGTCGGATCCGGCAGGCGGGTGTTGATGGTCGGTGACGGCTTGAATGATGCCGGGGCTCTGGTTGCCGCCGATGTCGGCGTAGCTGTGACTGAAAACAGCGCCGCCGTGACACCGGCCTGTGACGGTATTCTCGATGCCGCGAAGCTGACCTCAATTCCCCGTTACTTGAAACTTGCCAAAAGTACGGTTTCGGTAGTATGGTCTGCTTATGGATTGTCTTTTGCCTACAATATTGTCGGCCTTTATTATGCCGTGACCGGTCAGTTGTCGCCGATCTTGTCGGCTGTTCTGATGCCGCTGAGTTCGATGACGGTAGTGTTGTTTACGGTGGCCGCGACAAGATATCGGGCCGGACGCATGGGATTGTAAAATGCAGGTGATAGTAGTACTGATTATTGCTGCTCTGGTTGTCGCCGGGGGATTTCTGATCAGCTTTATATGGGCGGTGCGCAGCGGCCAGTACGATGATACATATACTCCGTCGGTGCGGATGCTTTTCGATGATGATACTGATCGGTGTAAAGGGACGGACTCGAAAAAAGGATAAATTGAGGAGAGCGAACTTATATGGCGACTGAGACCTTTTCTTATGACAACAGGACGGTACGCGATTTCGGCATAGCCACTATGGTTTTTGGTGTAGTGGGGATGCTGGTCGGCGTTGTGATTGCAATTCAGTTATTCCTGCCGGAGCTGAACCTCGGTCTGCCGTATACGACCTTCTCGCGTCTGCGGCCGCTGCATACGAATGCGGTGATCTTTGCCTTCGTCGGCAACGCGATGTTCATGGCCATCTATTATTCGCTCCAGCGGTTGTGCAAGGCGCGTCTTTTCAGTGATGCTCTCAGCCGGATTCATTTCTGGGGATGGCAACTGATCATCGTGTCGGCGGCGGTTACCTTGCCGCTGGGAATTACAACCGGAAAGGAATACGCCGAACTCGAATGGCCGATCGATATCGCCATCGCTCTCATATGGATTGCGTTCGGGATCAACCTTTTCGGTACGATCATAAAAAGAAGGGAGCGACACATGTACGTGTCGCTGTGGTTCTATATCGCCACGTGGGTGACGATCACGGTGCTGCATGTTGTCAACTCATTCGAGGTTCCGGCCACCTTTCTTAAAAGCTACCCCCTCTACGCCGGTGTACAGGACGCCCTTGTGCAATGGTGGTACGGACACAACGCCGTGGCCTTTTTCCTGACTACTCCATACTTGGGCATGATGTATTACTATCTGCCCAAGGCGGCTGACCGTCCGGTTTTTTCATACCGTCTTTCGATTATCCATTTCTGGGCGCTGATCTTTATCTATATCTGGGCCGGGCCGCACCATTTGCTGTACTCGGCTCTGCCCGATTGGGCACAGTCGCTGGGGACGGTTTTCTCCGTTATGCTTATCGCGCCGTCATGGGGAGGAATGCTCAACGGTCTTCTCACCCTGAGAGGGGCCTGGGACAAACTTCGCACCAGTGTGGTGCTTAAGTTCCTGGTGGTGGCTGTGACGGCGTACGGAATGGCCACTTTCGAAGGTCCGATGCTTGCGGTGAAAAGTGTCAACGCTCTTTCGCATTTTACCGACTGGACCATCGCCCATGTCCATATCGGAACTCTCGGCTGGAATGGTTTCCTGACTTTCGGCATTATGTACTGGTTGATACCGCGTATTTACAATACCCGGCTTTACTCCGACAAGATGGCCGAGTTCCATTTCTGGTCCAGCTTTATCGCCATTATCGTCTACGCGCTGCCGATTTATTTTGCCGGGATAACCCAGGGCCTGATGTGGAAAGAGTTCACCCCCGAAGGATTTCTCCGCTACCCCAATTTTCTCGAAACCGTGTTGCAAATCATTCCGATGTACATCATCCGTGCGATCGGCGGGACAATTTACTTCATCGGCATAATCATGATGTTCTACAATCTGGTGAAAACTATGCGGTCAGGCCGTCTGGAAGGCAACGAAAAAGCCGAGGCGCCGGCGATTGAAAAATCGTATGGTTCGGGCAAACATGATCGTATGATTCACCGGGTGCTGGAGCGTAAGCCGGTGTTGTTTACTCTCCTGGCGACTGTGGCTATTCTGATCGGATCGGTTGTTGAAATTGTGCCTACATTTATTGTGAAGTCGAATATCCCGACTATCAGCAGTGTCAAGCCGTACACACCGCTGGAAGTTCAGGGAAGAGATATTTACATCCGCGAGGGTTGTTACAACTGTCATTCCCAGATGATCCGGCCGTTCCGATCGGAAACCGAACGATACGGCGAGTATTCCAAGGCAGGTGAGTATGTCTATGATCATCCCTTCCAGTGGGGCTCCAAACGAACCGGACCTGACCTGCATCGGGTTGGCGGGAAATATCCCGATGCGTGGCATTTCAAGCACATGGAGGATCCCGGTTCTATGTCACCCGGATCGGTGATGCCTGAGTATCCGTGGCTGATATCAGATAAACTGGACAATTCATCACTGGCCTCGAAGATTTCAGCGCTGAGAAGCGTGGGGGTTCCGTATGAACCAGGCTTTGAGGACAAAGCAGAAGCCGAGCTGAAGATTCAGGCTGAGCAAATAGCCGAACGATTGGCCGCGTCGAACATAAAGGTTATGAGTGACCGGGAGATAATCGCATTGATTGCATACCTGCAAAGGCTGGGCACCGATATCAAGGCGGCCGATAATAAAAAGTAGAAAGTTGAGCTCAACGGAGGATATTTAAGTGATAGGTGAAGCGCTTCGTGCGATTGATGGAATAAGCGACTATCCGTCTGTCAGTTTGGTATTATTCTTTGTTTCGTTTATTGTTGTGGTTGTGGTCGTACTTCGCATGGACTCCAGACTGGTGCGTCATGCCGGCCGGTTACCGTTGGATGACGACGGCCGTGAAAACAGGGACGGAGGAATCGATAATGAATGATAACGACGAGAAACTGCTCGACCATGAATATGACGGTATCCGTGAACTCGACAACGACCTCCCCCGTTGGTGGGTCTGGATGTTTTATATCACGATAATATGGGCTGTGGGTTACTACCTCTATTACCACACCCTGGGAATCGGTTATACCAGTCACGAGATGTATCAGAGCGAAATAGACCCCGGCTGGGTTCGCGAGTCCGGCGAAGCGCCGAAGTATTTCGGCATCCTGCCTGAATATCGCTCACCGCTGGCGGCGACTGAAGCTGAAAAAGCGGCGCTCCTGAGAGCATCCGGCGTCCGTCGGCTGGTACCGATGAATCGGGAGAGCGATACGACCACCTACGTATTGTCAATGGATGATGCCACGATCAGTGCCGGTAAAAGCATTTATCAGGTGCGTTGCGCTTCCTGTCATGGTCCGGCCGGGCAGGGGGGAGTTGGCCCGAACCTTACCGATAACTACTGGTTGCACGGAGCCGAGCCCTCGGATCTGGTCAAGACTGTTCGCTACGGGGTACCTACCAAAGGGATGATCTCCTGGCTGGGGACTTTGAAACAGGAAGAGATTTTGCAGGTGGTCAGCTATGTCACAACTCTTCATGGCACCAATCCGCCCAACCCCAAAGCTCCGGAAGGGGAGTTGTACTCGCAGTAAAGGACCATGCCGTCAGAGCAGAAGACGCCGGAGTCGTTCCGTGATTCATTGTCGACAGTCGACAAGCGCGGTCGAAGGATCTGGGTGTACCCACAGAAGCCGCAGGGGAAGCTGTACACCGCGCGCAAACTGCTGACTCCGTTTTTGCTCGCTTTCATGTTCGGGGCGCCCTTTATCAAGGTCGGCGGTAATCCGCTGATGCTTTTTGATATTCTGAATCGCCGTTTTTTCATTTTCGGCATCGGTTTCTGGCCTCATGATTTTTATCTGCTGGTTATCGCCGCGATCTCGCTTGCGGTATTCATAATCCTGTTTACAGCAGTTTATGGCCGTCTTTTCTGCGGATGGATATGTCCGCAGACGGTATTCCTCGAGATGGTGTTTCGTCCGATCGAGTTTTTCTTCGAGGGCAACGGCCACCGTCAGCGCAAATTCAACCAACCCCCCTGGACGGCCGGAAAGATAGCTCGCAAGGTAATGAAACATGGGGTCTTCTTCGCCCTGTCGTTCCTGGTCGGCAACACCCTGCTGGCCTGGATCATCGGAATCGATCGTTTGTTCGAGGTTGTTACCTTATCTCCGGCGGTTAACCCGTCCGAGTTTGCCGCCGTGCTGGCTTTCTCACTTGTGTTCTATGGTGTTTTTGCACGGTTCCGTGAGCAGGCGTGTACACTGGTCTGCCCTTACGGCCGGTTGCAATCGGTCCTGCTGGGGGATAACTCCATCGTGATCGCATACGACTTCAAACGAGGCGAACCACGAGCCAAACTGAAAGCCGGACAGGACCGTAAAAATCTTGGCGACTGCATAGACTGTCGGGCGTGCGTACGAGTCTGCCCGACCGGGATTGATATACGTGACGGCACCCAGTTGGAATGCGTTAATTGTACAGCCTGTATCGACGCCTGTAACAGCGTAATGAAAAAAGCCGGTCTGCCGCCAAAGCTGATCCGCTACTCTTCTTACAATGCCATCGCCGGAAAACAGGACCGAAGAATAACACCACGCATGATCGGATATACCGTGATACTGGCTGCCCTGATCACACTGCTGTCGGTTTTGTTGATTACCCGAGACAATGTCGAGACAACTATTCTGCGGACATCGGGACGGTTACACGAGATGCTCGACAACGGAATCGTGCGTAATCTCTACAATGTGCAGGTAGTCAACAAAACCGGCGCCGTGTTGAATGTCGATCTTGCCCTGAAAAACATCACCGGCGAACTAAGGGTCGTCGGTCCGCCGTTGAAGATCGCAGGACGTTCGACCGGCGAATCGGTGATTACCGTCGAAATACCGCAAGATCAATTGTATTCGGCCAGCAGTATGATTACCATTCAAGTGCTGAATGAAGGAAAGTTACTGGAAGAGGTCCGTACAACCTTCAGCGGTCCGAAGCCACAAAGGAAGTGAGTGTGAAAACGAACAAGCGAACTACCAAATGGGTAGCAGGGGTGGTTGGGTTGTATGGCGGCTTTGTCCTGTTGATTTTTGTGCTGGTCATGGTTGCCGCGCGCCAGGACTTCCAACTGGTTGAGAGTGATTATTACCAGAAAGGCCTGGCACACCAGGAGCGTATCGAAGAAACGGCAAGGGCCAACTCGCTCGGCGATCAGATTTCTGTATCATACTCATCCGATGATTCGAGTATTGTCGTGCATTTTCCTCCGGTTGTGAACAGGGATGATCTGAGCGGTATCATAACACTCTACCGACCGTCCAACTCGCACTGGGACCGTGAAATAAAGATCGCCGTCGACTCATTTTATACCCAGCGCATTCCTGCCGATGAACTGATACCGGGTTTCTGGCGTATCAAAGTTCAATGGCAGGTTGACGGTGAGAAGTTTTTCGGCGAATCGTCATTTATTTTATGATGAGATACTCGCTATGGATGTAAACGTCTTGACCGCGCTCGGTATCGGATTCCTCGGCAGTTTTCACTGTATCGGAATGTGCGGGCCGATAGCCCTCGCTTTGCCGGGTGCGCCGACCGGACGTTCGCTTTTGATCGGGCGGATTGTTTACAACTTCGGGCGGACGGTCACCTATGCGTTTATCGGTTTAATAGCAGGGTCGGTGGGGCAGGCGGTTGTTCTGGCCGGATGGCAGGAAACATTGTCGATCGGTCTCGGCGTAGTCATACTTCTTGTTGTTCTGATCCCGCGGAGGATCTGGAGCCGCATAACTAATAAGCGTCCGGCCGACTTCATGGTGTCCGGGGTCAACGCCGGGTTGGGCCGACTGTTCAAAAATGCACGGGTGAGAAATCTGTTCCTGATCGGTTTGCTCAACGGGTTCCTGCCATGCGGTCTGGTGTACTTTGCCGCGGCGGGGGCCGCGGCCACCGGCAATGCCGTTAAGGCGGTTGAGTTTATGATACTGTTCGGACTTGGTACAATCCCTGTCATGCTGGCCATGACTTTAGCTCACACCGTACTCAGCCGGCGCGTGCGCAGCTTTCTGAATCGACTGATACCGGTCGGGGCGGTCCTTCTGGCTTTACTGCTGATCGCGCGCGGTATGTCGCTGGGCATACCGTACATAAGTCCGGTTCTGGATCAGCCGATGCAGGCTGAAGAAGAGCCTCGCTGTCACTGATTTTTATTCTAATCAGGTAACTTTATCAGCTCAAATTAAATACAAACCAAGCTGGAGAACAGAACGACGGATTAGAAAACGGCTAAGCCTTACCCTGCTTTTTTCTTGGCGTGGGTTATGATTTTAGGCTTGGCGCCTTTCGTTATTGTCTTCGGGCCGACGATCACTTCGGCTACTTCAGGTGTCGAAGGGATCTCATACATGATATCGTTCATCGCCTTTTCCAGAATCGAACGCAGAGCGCGCGCGCCGGTTTTTCGCTCCTGGGCAATTTTGACCGCCGCTTTCAGCGCCTTCGGATCGAAAGTCAGCTTGACGCCTTCCATTTCAAACAGCTTGATGTATTGCTTGGTGAGAGCGTTCCTCGGTTCGGTCAGGATATTCATCAGGGCCGCGTCATCAAGATCTTTAAGCGGAGCCGTAACCGGTAATCGACCGACAAGTTCCGGGATAAGTCCATAACTAATGAGATCGACCGGAAGAACATGTTCCAGTATCTCAGCCGATTCGGTGTCGATATATCTTTGTTCGGCTTCGAAGCCCATAGTTTTTTTGCCGATACGACGACCTACGATTTGCTCAAGACCGTCAAAGGCTCCCCCGCAAATGAACAGGATATTCGATGTATCGATCTGCACAAACGCCTGTTCCGGATGTTTGCGTCCCCCTTTCGGGGGGATATTGGCCACGGTGCCTTCAAGGATTTTCAGTAGTCCCTGCTGGACGCCTTCGCCTGAGACATCACGGGTAATCGAAGGATTCCCTTCCTTCCGTGAAATCTTGTCTATCTCGTCGATATAGATAATTCCCCGCTCGGTTTGTACCTGATTGAAATTGGCCGCCTGGTACAGACGCACCAGGATGTTTTCAACGTCCTCGCCGACGTACCCGGCTTCAGTCAGAACAGTTGCGTCGGCAATGGTGAAAGGCACTTTCAAAAAACGGGCCAGTGTGCGGGCCAATAAAGTCTTGCCGGTACCGGTAGGCCCCAGAAGAAGGATGTTCGATTTCTCAAGCTCGACTTCCGAGCTTTCTCTGTCTTTGCCCAGCCTTGCTTTGGTCTGGGCGTTAATCCGTTTGTAGTGATTATAGACCGCCACCGAGACAATCTTCTTGGCCTGATCCTGTCCGATCACATACTGATCAAGGAAGTTCTTGATCTCGGCCGGAGTGGGAACCTTGGTGATTTTCTTCTCGGCTACAGTGTCGGGTGCGCTCTGCAGAAGATCACTGCAGAGTTCGACGCACTCATCGCAAATGAACGATTCGTAGCCTGAAAACAAGCGCCGCACCTGGCCGGCCGGTTTGCCGCAGAATGAACATCGGCGAGGGATCGAGGCCTGGTCTTTTTTCTTGCTCATAAACCCGTGAATCCTATTCTCATGTTATCACCGGCAAGGTCGGTGAATAGGGCAGTCTTTGTCGACTACTTTTTCTTCTTCTCGCGATCGAAATCGTAGACCTTATCAATCAAACCGTAATCTTTGGCCTCTTCCGGCGACATGAAGAAATTGCGGTCGGTGTCTTTTTCGATAATATCGAGGGGCTGACCGGTATGTTTGACCAGCAGGTCATTCAGCCGTTTTTTCGTCTTGGAAAACTCTTCGGTCATGATCACAAGATCGGAGACCTGCCCCTGGGCGCCGGCCAGCGGCTGATGGATCATCACCCGGCTGTTCGGCAGGGCCGCGCGTTTCCCCTTCGCGCCGGCGGCCAGCAGAAACGCCCCCATCGAGGCGGCGATTCCCATGCAGGTAGTGGCCACATCCGGCTTGATGAACTGCATTGTGTCGTAGATCGCCATCCCGGCTGTGACTGAGCCGCCCGGTGAATTGATGTAAACAAAGATGTCCTTCTCCGGATCTTCCGCTTCCAGAAAAAGCATCTGAGCAATGACCACGCTGGCCATCTGATCCTCGATCGGCGTTCCGATAAAGATGATTCTGTCCTTGAGTAGCCGGGAGAAAATATCGTATGATCGTTCTCCCCGGCCGGTCTGTTCGACCACAACCGGTACTAAAAAATTTGAATTGATGCTGTCGCCCATCAGGTCATCCCTAAATCTAACAGTGCTAAGCCTTCGTTTCTTCTTTCTTAAGTGTGACAACCCTGGCCTTCCCGGCCAGGAAATCAAGCACTTTCTCTTCCAGGATCGAATTGCGGATATCCTCCACCGATCCGGAACTGCTGAGCGCCTTCTTTGCGTCTTCGACACTCATCTTATAGTTATCGGCAAACTTTTTAATTCGTTCGTCAATATCTGAAGGTAAAACTTCAATTTTTTCCTGTTCCGTCAGTTTATTGTACAACAACGACCACCGAATTGTCCGGACGCCCACCTCGTAATATGAACTGCGGATGGCCGCTTCATCAAGATCCTCGCCCTGCCGCTTTTTGAAATCTTCAACCACATTATCGAGGTAATTTTCAACTAACCCCTCAGGAATGGGGAAATTGTTCTGCTCGCTGATCTGCTGGATCAACTGGCTGCGTTTGGACCGGTTCTGTGCTTCCTCGAGGCGTGATTTGATCTCCTCGCGGATTTTCATTCGGAGTTCCAGTGCTGTTTCCGCTTGTCCGGTCTGCCTGGCGAAGGCATCGTCGAACGCCGGCAAAATACGTTCTTTGACTTCTTTGACGGCGCAATGATACTTTACCACCGCCCCGGCAAAGGTTGTGTCCGGGTAGTCATCAGGGTAATGAACTTCGATTTCGAGTTCGTCGCCCGCTTTTTTGCCCTTGAGCTGTTCTCTGAACTCGCGAACCGTGACACTGTTGCCGAGATCGATATTCTGGTCTTCGAAACTGTCACCGGGCAGCACCATGGACGGATCGTGCACTTTTTTCAGATCGGCCACCACGATATGATCGTCGGCTGCCGGGACATCCAGTTGTCGGTATTCAGCGAACCGTTTCCGCAGGTTTTCAACAAACTCGTCGATGTCTTT